>JAAUTJ010000326.1 GCA_012031475.1 Leptolyngbyaceae cyanobacterium SM1_3_5
GCTTTCGGCGGTTAAGCAAGGATTACGAGGTGTACTCGGAGGTGAGTGAAGCGATGATTTATGGGTCTTTGATTCGGTTGATGGTCAAACGCATGGCTGCTTAAGATTCACTTCACAAATCAGCTCTAAGGATCTAGGGCAATGCAAACAGGCTCTTGATCACTATAGAGAAGCAATCAAACTCAACCCAAACCTTCCTGCTGCATACAACGGACTAGGAAATGCTCTAGAGAATCTTGGACAGCATGAAGAAGCGCTTGATAGCTATCAGCAAGCAATCGAGCTTAATCCCAATTTTTATTATGCGTATAACGGACTAGGAAATGCTCTAGACAATCTTGGACAGCATGAAAAAGCGCTTGAACCTTATAGGGAAGCAGTTAGACTAAATCCCAACCTCTCCGATCCATACAATGGACTTGGAAATGTTTTATTCAAGTTAGAAAGATATGAAGAGGCGATCGAAAGTTATCAACAAGCAATCAAGCTCGACTCAAACTATCATTTGCACATTGTGGATGCGGAAATGCTTTACGAAAGATAGAGAGATATGAAGAGGCGATCGATAACTATCAGCAAGCTCTCAAAATTAATCCAAGCTACTATCGGGCGCGCAACGGACTTCAAAATGTTTTTCAAGATCTCGAGCAATATGGAGAAGCTATTGAACACAACGAAGAAGCAGTTAGAATTAACCTGGATCATCACCATGCATACAGCAAACTTGGAAGTGCTTTTCAAGGGCTAGGCAAACACGAAGAAGCAATTGATAGTTACCGACGAGCGATCGAGATTGATCCAAGCTGCTATCACGCATATGTTGGACTTGGAAACACTCTGTACAAGGGAAAGAAATACGAAGAAGCGATCGATAACTATCAGCAAGCGATCGAGATTGATCCCACCCATCCTCATGCGTACGACGGACTTGGAAATTCTCTATATGAGCAAACCAAGTATGAGGAGGCGGTTAAAAAGCTATCAGCAAGCAATCAAGCTCAACCTAAACCATGAATCTGCACATTATGGACTGGGAAATACTTTATGGAAGTTGAAGAGGTACGAAGAAGCGATCGACAGCTATCAACAAGTGATTGAGCTTAATCCAAAGCACCCTTGGGCAAATAATGGACTTGGAAATGCTTTATACGACCTAGAAAAATATGAGCAGGCAGTTGAAAGTTATCAGCACGCAATCAAGCTAAATCCAAACTATGATTTATTCACTGCAACTGTGGAAATGCTTTGTGGAAGTTAAAGAGATATAAAGAGGCGATCGACAGCTATCAGCAAGCGATCAAGCTTAATTCAAATTATTATCGGGCACACAATGGGCTTGGAAATGCCTATAAGGATCTGGGGCAATACAAACAAGCGCTTGATCCCTACAAAGAAGCAATTAGACTAAATCCAAATCTTCCTGCCGCATACAACGGACTTGGAAATGCTTTAGACAAGCTGGCAAAGCATGAAGAAGCGATTGATAACTATCAACAAGCAATCAAGCTTGATCCAAACTACTACCATGCACACAACGGGCTTGGAAACGCCCTCGATAACCTTGGGCAGCACGAAAAGGCGCTTGAAGCTTATAAGGAAGCAATTAGACTGAATCCCAACCTCTGCGATCCGTACAATGGACTTGGAAATGTTTTATTTAAGTTGGAAAAATATGAGGAGGCGATCGACAACTATCAGCAAGCAATCAAACTTGATCCGAGCTACTACCATGCACACAACGGACTCGGAGATGTTTTCCAGAATCTAGAGAGGTATGAGGAGGCCTTTAAAGCTTATGAGGAAGCAGTTAAAATAAACCCCGATCTTCCCTATACCCATTGTGGACTTGGAAATGCCTTTCACAGACTTGAAAGAACTCATGAAGCTCTAGCGAGCTACAGCAAAGCAGTCGAGATTAAGCCAGATTACTGTAATGCCCATAATGGCTTAGGGAACATTGAATATAAGTTAAGAAATTACGAAACAGCAGCCGCTCATTACGAAAAAGCGATCGCCCTTCATCCAGAGTGTCCTAATCCTTGGCGTGGGAAAGCAGATGCAATTTGGTCATTTCAAGGGATCGATCAGGCTATTACTTTTTGTGAAAAATCAATTTTGGAGCTACAGCAAAAGGGAGAAGCCTTCAAAGAGTAATCGGTCACTTATACGCCTTCAAAGGAAATGCTTACTACCAGCGGGGAAAGTCTCATCATCAGCGCTTTAGATCTTTTCTGAACAAGGCAGCTAGATCATATCTGCAAGCGATCGAGATTTTCGATCAGCTCTCCACAAAAGATAGCTATCTGGAAGCATTGCAGAGTATTGTTAAAGTTCTTTTAGGATTGAACAGAGTTGAAGATGCGGATGAATTGTTGCGGAAGGGAACGGACTATCTGAACCGTTGGTTGGATGAAATTCCTAGTCCTGGCGAACGTCAACTTTTGGCATTGAAATTTGCAGGGTTTAATCAGTTGACGGTCGATCGCCATATTCAAGCAGCTAGCCAATTAAGCGATGAAGCGGCAATTCAAGCAAAACTCAAAGAAGCCTGGGAGACGGCTGAAAAAGGTAAAAACACTTGTCTTTCTTGGTTGCTTTACACCCTAACCAATGAGGCTGCCAGTTCAAACTTTGAGGAAGCGCAGCAGTTTTTGAGTCCTGAAACTGCGATCGTCTACTGGCATCTTAGCCCAGCCGCATTGACTACCTTTGTTCTAAAACCTGGTGAATCGGCTCCAGTTTTGATTGCTCAGCCTTCCACTGGCGATCGCCCTGCATCCTTACAACAGCTACTCAAACTGGAAGCCTGGATGAAAGAATGGGATAGCCAATATTCAGACTATCGACGCAAAGGAAAAGAACAGCGCGATGCCGATCATCCTTGGCGTAGAGAGATGGCGCAACGACTATTTGAGCGGCAGGCAGAACTTGGCAACTTGAAGGAAATTTTGAATATTGAGGCGATCGAACAATATTTGAATGGGGTCGATCGCTTGATTCTGATTCCTCACCGAGATTTGCATCGTTTTCCGCTTCATGCGTTATTTGATTCGCGATGGGTTGTTAGCTATTTGCCAAGTGTTCGAGTTGGTTTGACCTTACAGGGGCGCAAACCAAAAAGTTTCAGCCAGTTGTTCAGCATTGAAAACCCTCAAAGTAGCCAAGCTCCCAACATGAGATTGGCTCTGCTGGAATCTCAGGTCATCAGCCAATATTTTCAAAACGTGCGATCGCTACAAGAAGCAAACGCAACTCACGAACACGTGATTAGGGCGCTTGCTGAAAATCACACCATTCTTCACTTTTCTGGACATGGTAGCCATCATTTTGAAAATCCTAGAAAATCAGCATTGCTCCTAGCTGGAACTGAAAGTCTAACCCTCGAAGAAATTTGTCATCAAGACTTAACAACATATGATTTGGTCAGCCTCTCTGCCTGCGAAACTGCATTGACAAACAATCAGTCAATCACAACAGAATATGTTGGTTTGGTCAGCGGATTTCTGAGTCAAGGAGCAGCGCAAGTACTCAGTACACTCTGGGTTGTGAAGTCGGCTGTTAGCGCAGTGATCATGATTGAGTTTTACCGCGCTCGTCGATCGGGCAAATCAGATGCGATCGTCCTGACCGAAACCATTCGGTGGTTCCGCAGTTTGGAGCAGCCCAAGTTTGAGCAGTGGTGCCAAGATTGCCTAAAGGATCTCGCAACACTTCCGCCAAAGCGCCAGTCAGAACTCAAGCGTATGTTTGAGATACACATTGGATGGCAATGGGATACTATAAGGGAAGATGTTCAGCATCCCTATGCTTGGGCAGCCTTTATCCTCTCAGGCGGATTCTTCCCGTGAATCACGAAGACACAATGACGCTTGGCGCGTTTCTGACGGCAGCAACCCGTCTGGAAACCCCCCTGCCTGAGAACCTCCAGCATCAGCTAGACACCATTGCTGAGCAATTTCCAGACTCAATTTATGAACTACATGAGTTTGTTGAGCAGTACAATCCGCTGAAGCAGCAGTACATTACGGCTCTGCAAGCTTTGCCCAGTGAAGGAGAGCGCCTCAAATTTGCTGACGCTTCCGAGGCGGAAGTGCCGCTCCAGGAGCTAACTGTTAGCTGGGAAGAAGTTGAACTTCAATTAGGAGCCTACTTCACGGATATGGTGCTGGATTTGGTGGAGCGATCGCACCCAGCCTACGATTCCAGGATGGCCGAAGCGCTTACCTCCGCCTTACCGAGTGTGGGACAATCTTCTGGTATGACTTCTGAAGAATTTAATGTCTGGCTCACCCAAGTATTTAATAGTTCCGACGAAGAACTTTGAACGCTGGCTTAAAAGGCTGACCAAATACTACAAGGGCAGCAGTAAACAAGCTTTTCAATTGTTTATTTTTGAACGAATTGCTGGCCTTTGCATTGATCCTCGTCCCTCAGATTCTGCGCCTGAGCCAATACCGGGCAAGATGACACTGCCAGATGATCTGGAATTCCGTAAGATCAGGTTTACGATGCCAGAGCTAAAAAGAGACTCTGGAAGAGGAAAAGGGCGGCTGATGTATCTAATTAATACTGCCCAAAACTCCATTACTCTTGTTTGGATTTACACTCACGAGGAGTTTAAGGGGCGTCCAGATGCGAAAAGCCTGATCGCGAATCTGCAAGGTGCGATCGACTCACTAGAAGAAACAGATTCATCTGAAAATCCTGAAGAACAGGCAACTTCAGACAACAATTCCTCTGATTTGATGTAGCCAGTTCAGGATCTACAGCCACCCTACGAGAAACTTGAAAAGCAGCGGGAATGAAATCTGACACTCGATCGCTCTAGATATAGTCAGAATGAAAATTGCGACTTGGAATGTTAACTCGATTCGCAGTCGAATCGATCACGTTACGAACTGGCTGCGGCAGCATTCGATTGATGTGCTGTGCGTTCAGGAAACGAAGGTCACGGATGCGGATTTTCCGCGATCGCCCTTTGAGGAATTGGGCTATCACCTGGAAATCAGCGGCCAGAAATCCTATAACGGTGTGGCTTTGATCAGTCGATCGCGCAGCGCTCCCGGAACGGTATCGCCCTTAACGCAGGTCAGTCGGGGATTTGCGGCGGTTTTGGGGGATTCGGTGGCGGATTTGGATGAGCAAAAGCGGGTGATTACGGGCGTTTTGGACGATGTGCGGATTGTGAATCTGTATGTGCCAAACGGGTCATCGATCGACAGCGACAAATATATTTACAAGCTGCGCTGGCTCGCCGTCCTGCACGACTATCTCACCGCCCTGCGGAACGAGTCACCGAATCTGCTCGTCTGCGGCGACTTCAATATCGCGCTGGAAGACCGCGACATTCACGATCCCAAAAATCGTGAAAAGCAAGTGATGGCGACGGAGGCGGAGCGCGAAGCCTTGCGGAAAGTGCTGGCGATCGGCCTCACCGACGCATTTCGCAAATTCACCGCTGAAGGAGGTCACTTTAGCTGGTGGGACTATCGCACTGGCGGATTTCAGCGCAACAGGGCTGGCGGATTGACCATCACTACCTGTCGCCAAGTTTGAGCGATCGCGCCCTGCGCTGCGAAATTGACGTTGCTCCCCGCAAGCTGGAAAAACCCAGCGACCATACGCCCGTTGTGGTTGAGCTTGCCTAGTTCACAGAGGCAGATTCATTTCTTGAAGCATTTGCCGCAGTCGCTTGGCTTCTAGGGGATTCGTTCGCTCGTGTAGCTCGATCGCCCGCTGAAAACCGATCAAACTATCACGAACTCGACCCATTTTTAGCAGCGCAACCGCCAAGTTTTGATGCGCGTCGGCATAGTTTGGCTGAAGCGAAATCGCGGTTTGGTAGCTGGCGATCGCCCCCACCAAATCGCCCATCGATCGCAGTGTTAATCCTAAGTTGTAGTGCGCGATCGCTAAGTTGAAATCGATCGCGATCGCCGTTTCATAACTGGTTTTGCTGCTGCAAAATTGCCCTGTAATTTCTGTAAGTTACCGAGATTAATGT
>JAAUTJ010000327.1 GCA_012031475.1 Leptolyngbyaceae cyanobacterium SM1_3_5
GCAGCCGTTGCGGAGGCGATCGCGCTTCGCCCATCCTGTCCCGCAAACGATCCTCAAAGTCCCTCACTGGTGGACGATTTAGGGAGCTTTCCCTTTAAAATCTGCCGCCCAGCAGCAAGCCGATCATCGCCAAAAACAACCGATAGCCCCAGGCAAATCCGGTTTCCGGCGTGAACGTGGTGCGATAAATCGCGATCGCCGCAGGCAAAACAATCAGTCCGGCGATCGGAAACCACAAAGACGGAAACGAAGACAGCAGCAAATCGAGTCCGACCCGCAGCACGGTCGCCCCGATCATCCAAATCGCCGCATCCGCGATCGTCAAATTGGGCGGCGCAGGCGGACGCGAAGGGCGATCGGGTGCATCCAGCAGCGCAATCAGTTTGTCCCACAGGGACGGCGAACGGCGGCGACGATGGCGGCTCGGCGGCTGGCGCGATCGCAGGTTTTTGGCGATCGAAGCGGCTTCCCGTTCGGCTCGAAACAAATCGATCGGGCGAGTGCTGACGACAATTACACCGTCGCGATCGCGCTCAATCAGCGGAACCGCAGCGGCCAAAAATTCGCAGATCGGCAGATCGTCGCTGTCCGGGTCGAGCTTGCGATCGCGATCGACCGCTTCCGCCAAATTCTTCAGTTCGATTAAGGCAGTTTCTTGGGCGATCGCTAACTCGTGAATCTGGTCGATTTGCGCTTCTAGCCGAGCGATGGCGGCTTCTCCGGTCGGCGTGGTCGATTCCGACAGGTGAAGCTGGCGCAACAGCGCGTCGTTGCGGCTTGATAGTTGCTGCGGCTCGATCGCGATTTTCGCGGGGCGAGTGGCGGACGAACGAAGCGGCACTGGAGAAGCGTCTGCCCAGTCGATCGATTCGCGGGCGGGCGGTTCTTCGGAGGGGGCAGGCTGGCGCATGGCGGTTCGCCCCATTTGCAGGGCTTGCAATTTGGCCTGAATTGCCTGAATCTCGATCTGGGACTCTTTCATCGCTGGCTCCTGAATCTCGGATGGAGAACGTGTGGGGAACAACACATTCAAGAGGAATGGTACAAGTGTACTAGCAAATGGTTGGGGATGCAAGGAAATTTGGGGGTTGGGGGTTAGGAGTTGGCAATGAACCAGTGGGGGCGATCGAAATCTCCTTCCAAAGAATTTTGGAAAATCATCGATCGAACTTTTTTGCGGTCGAAACGCGACACTATAATGGACGGCGAATCGGTTCATTTGACAGGCAAGCTAAATTAGAAGAGAGCAGCCTGTGTTTGCTTGATGCCTGCATTGGCTCAATAAAAGAAACACCTCCAGGAAACCCACACTGATGATTGGCCCCCGATTTATCAAGTCAGCCTATCGGAAAGAGCCGATTTCTAGCTTTTTGTTGACGATCGGCCTTGTCGATGCGGTGATTGGCGGCGT
Source organism: Leptolyngbyaceae cyanobacterium SM1_3_5 (assembly GCA_012031475.1). Lineage (GTDB taxonomy): Bacteria > Cyanobacteriota > Cyanobacteriia > Elainellales > Elainellaceae > JAAUTJ01. Next base: position 1,412 of record JAAUTJ010000327.1, read on the forward strand.
TGATAGCCACTGGACGCTGCTGACGCTCGGACTGGCAACAGCGGGCGCGGCGATCGCCCTCCGCTGGTGGCTGGCTCAGCGCAGTCGCGTTGAACTGCCGACGGGTTCACCCGTTTTGTATCTGCCCGATCGATCGTCGCGGCTTCGCTGCCGATGCTCAGCGATCGCAAACCCTCTCGCTAACCCAGCTGATCATGAGCGCAACCCTGCTCAAAATTGGTGAAGTGGCAACCAGTAGCGGCCTACCTGTCAAAACCGTCCGCTACTACGAAGACATTGGCCTGCTCTCTCCCACCGTCGAACGATCGGATTCGGGCTATCGCCTGTTTACGCCGCAAATTTTCGATCGACTCGCCTTCATCAAGCGAGCGCAGCATCTTGGTCTCAGCCTGAGTGAAATTCAGCAGATTCTCGCCGTCTACGATCAAGGCCAGTTGCCCTGCGACGAAGTGCGATCGCATCTCGAAAAGAAAGTCGAGCAGATTGCCGACCAGATTCGATCGCTGCAACTGCTGCAAACTGAACTGCAAAGCTTGCTGTCCGGCTGGCAAGACCAGCCCGATCGCATTCCGGTGATTTGCCCAAACTTGCAGGCGAAATAACTTCGCTGTCAGCTTCAATTTAAAAATGCACCGGAGATCTATTTTTATGCGTTGATTGTTCCATTGAAATCGATCGCATCGAAAATAATCGATGAAACGCCGTGCTTAAGGTGGAATTAAAAAGCGATCGCCACAAAATCTACAAAATCTAAATTATTCGGCTCAACCGCTTGCAAAATTTTTTCAGCCGTTGTAGGCTCAATCATCACTCTTAGCTCACGAGGCTAGAAGAACGTCCTTCGGGTAAGTGCGACAACACCCCCAAAGGACTAACCCTCAAAACTGACATGCCCAGCTTGAAGGCTAGCTCTGATTGTACTCTGCTAGCCGCTCTTGCTGATTTTCAGTGGGGCGGCTTCGTGTATGAGGTGTGGTGCAGAGAATCCAGTCCTGTCTGGCTGGTTCTCTGCGTCTTTCCAATGCACAAAAACAGGAGAAACAATCATGCCAGACGAATCCAGACCTGGAGAGTTCATGGACGATGAAGACACCGCTGACGAAGAAACGTCAGATGGAGACGTGCCGTTCATCAGTCTGCCCGACCCGCTTACCCCGCACTCGCGACACATCCCTGCCCCACCGATCGCTGACTTTTTGCCGCCCGTCGATGACCCGGAAGTGCTGCGCGTTTTGGCAGTCGGGTCGCGAACAGTGGTAAACATCTTTGTGCATCGGCTGCACCAAACGGGAATCGTCCATTTCAACGAGTGGAGCCGCCTGCTGCCAACGCCCAATCCGGGTGAATTCATGCGGCTGTTAACCAAACGAATTCCGATCGATCGATCGAACCAAAGCTAACCCAAAGCGCGATCGATCTTTCCCAGATCGATCGCGCTTCTTCTCGCAAAATTTGACTTTATCGGGCGATCGAAAAATCACTTGCCGTTAACTGCAATCCATTCGTTAGATCGGCAAACTGACCACCGGAACCAAATCCTTTTGCCGCTCCGTTTTGGTTATAAAACAGTGCGCCCGTTCGTTGAATGTAAACAATTTCGGCGTCGCTGTTTCGCGCCTGAGCGATCGTTTTCACTGTCTTGAAATCCGATCGCTTCACATTTCCAAAAGTCGATCGACGCAGCACGATCGAATCTTCACCCGCCTCAAAATCCGTGATGCGATCGATGCTCATTTTTCTAGAAGATCTCATTCTGCTACGAGAAGCATCACCAAACTGAAAATCATCTGCGCCCGATCCTCCGGTGAGGACATCATTTCCTGTGCCGCCGCTGAGTGTGTCCCTGCCTGTGTCGCCAATCAATGTATCTCGACCCACTTCACCTGCAAGCTGGTCGTTGCCTGCACCACCCACAAGCGTGTCATTTTCTTCTCCGCCTGTGAGATTGTCGTTACCCTGAGTGAGATCGAGATTAAGAATCTTCTCGCTAGAAATGCCGTTGATGATCTCAAAACAGCCAATCCCTGCCTCATTGGTTCTGAAATCCTTGAAGAAACCGCCGATCGCGAAATCATCTTCTACGTTGAATTTTCCATCTCGATTGAGGTCAATCCCCAAATCTTCGCCCAATCTTGCAAATCCGATGATGCCACGCTCCATTGCAACGGGAGAAATTTTGACGCCTGCAATGGTAAATGTGTCAATACCGCCGTTTACACCTGCTCCAGTAATTAAACTATAGCCCGTTGCCTCTGACAGTGAGAATACGTAATCGGTGCTTCCATCTCTATCTGGAACACCGCCTGCACCAAGGTTAAGTCTCAAAATTCTGGTACCTGAAATACCAGCAACATTTTCGATGAAGCCGGAACCTGCACCAATTTTTCTTGTGCTGGCAAAGAAATTTTCGATCGACAAATCTTCAGCGCTGTTGTACTTACCATCACGATTCAGATCAACTCGGAGTTCAATGCCGCCTCGTGCAAATCCCATTACACCTGGAGCAAACAGCCCAATGTTGGCGCACCACCTGTAAAAGTTATGGTGTCTGTACCGCCTTTATCCTCAATGTATGAAATACCTCCAGCTACATCGATCACGAAAGTGGTGTCGCCTGCATCGCCATCTCGGAATCGCGAGAAAGGCAGTGGAGGCCAAACGCTGAAGTTAGCAGCGAGAATGTCAGTACCCGAAATGCCGCCGATCGTCTCGATGAAGCCTTGACCCGGAAGATTGCTAGACGGGTCAGCAAAGAAATTACGAATTAGCAAATCTTCTGTCCAAACGCTTGTGCCATCGCGATTGAGATCGATGGTCAAGTCAGTGGAGATGCGATCGAACCCCATGATGCCAGGAGTTTGCTTTGCAAGCGTCGGCAAAGCATCAGTAAAGGTTAGCGAATCCGTCCCACCCAAATCAGAAACAGAAACGCGACTTCCACTCGAAGCAGTCACGACGTAAGCTGTATCGCTTGCGATGCCTTCTGCGTCTGACAAGAACTGCATTAAATTAGGAAACATGATTTTTCCGATCGAATTTGTAGAATTGCTTGTTTTTTGACATGCCGGACGCTGAATTTCAGCCGTTTGTGACTGTCTGAGCAATCAAATCAGGGTAAAATTCGCTGCGGGCTAATCCGAAAATACTCGAATTCTTCGTTCAAGATATCCGGTTTTTCTCGCAAATCCTGTTTCAATTTGATGAAGATTTGGCGAGGCGCGATCGCCCTTTTTCCGAGCTATGAACCGTTTTCTGTGACTGCCATCGATCGATCGCCGCTCAAAAAGCAGCCCCAATCGCTTGTTTTTGCAAAATTTCTCAGTTTGCTGGGAAAACTTACCCTTGTAAAGTATTCTGATTTGAATCAGAACTTGACGAGGGGCAGCAATGGCAAATCAAAAGGTTTTGATCGTCGATGACAGCAAAACGATTCGGATGCAGGTGAAAGACATGCTGCCGATCGGTCGGTTTGAAATCCTGGAAGCCAAAGACGGACTGGAAGGACTCGACCTGATCCGCCAGCAGCAGCCCAGCCTCGTCCTGCTCGATTTTTCATGCCGCGCATGAACGGCTGGGAAGTCGTGCAGAAGATTCGATCGCAGCCGCAGCTTCAGGCGATTCCGATCGTGATGATGTCCGGTCGCAAAGAAGATGTGGAGCAAACTGCCCCTGAACTCTTTCAGTATTTTGAGTTTGTCAGCAAGCCGTTTGAGCAGGGCATTTTGATGGAAGCGATTCGATCGGCCATGACGAAAGCCAAAAGTCGCCAGCCCGCCGCCAAACCCGCAGCGCCAGCCGGAGCCAGCGATCTGCAAACGCTCAAACTAACAGTGGCAAAACTTCAGCAGCACAACGCCAAACTGCAAGCGGAAGTCGATGGCCTGAAAAAGCAGATGACGCAGTTGGTTACATTTGTGCGCCAAAAGCTGAAGTAGGGTGTCGGGTGTCGGGGTAGAGCAGGTCGGTTCGATGGGGGTGTTTCGATCGCACAAGCCAAAAAAAGAGGGCGTGATCATCACACCCTCCAATTCAGTTTGAACGATTCAAGTTGCTCAATTCAATCCGAACTCAGGCAAATTAAGCGGTGACAGCTTTCTTTGCAACGGCATTGAGTTCGCCTTTCGCATATTTGGCAGCGAAGTCGTCGAGCGAAACCTGCTTGATCTTGCTGGCTTGGCCTGCGGCGTCGAACTGCTGGTAGCGATCGGCGCACACTTTTTGCATGTACTTGATCGACGGCTTCAGGAAGAAGCGGGGGTCGAATTCTTTCGGATTCGAGAACAGCGCTTCCCGGACGGCAGCGGTGATTGCCAAGCGGCAGTCCGTGTCGATGTTGATCTTGCGAACGCCGCTCTTGATGCCCTTTTGAATTTCTTCGACGGGAACGCCGTAGGTTTCGGGGATCGCGCCGCCGTTTTGGTTGATCAATGCGAGCAGATCTTCGGGAACCGAGGACGAGCCGTGCATGACCAAGTGCGTGTTCGGCAGGCGGCGGTGAATTTCTTCGATGCGGCTGATTGCCAGAATCTCGCCCGTCGGCTTGCGGGTGAACTTGTACGCGCCGTGACTGGTTCCGATCGCCACT
>JAAUTJ010000010.1 GCA_012031475.1 Leptolyngbyaceae cyanobacterium SM1_3_5
GCTGGGTGAATGTGAGATCCTTGTCATCTAGCAAGTCGAAAGTATCGTCAAACAGGTCAGGGATGCTGATAATCAGGCCACCCTTTGTACGACCAAATCGCTTGTTTTCGAGGTGTCGAAGCGGCGAAATTTTTCGGGTGTGCCAAAGAAGCCATTTTTGATGACCACATGATTTGCACGATCGCCGCAGTAGTCCAGCAAGCTTCGCAGCGACATCACGCTATCTTTGACGCGACTTAGCACACTGACCATTGTGAGTTCACACCCGACTTCATCCAGGAAATCAAACAAGCGGGCTTCCTTTTCAAACTTCTCAAACAGTTCGCCTCCGCCCGCAGGGAAATCAATCAAAAGGATTCGAGTCGAGTCGGAATCAAGGCTGTTGATGAGTCGATCGGCTCCGTTCTTTGTGGTCAGATCGAGGCGAATTACGCCTGCACCAGAACTGAAAGCAGAAGAAAAGGCTTGGTGATAGTACCGGAAAAGTTGAGCATTGCGCTTGTCACAATCGAACGCCAACGTAGGGATATTGCGCTGAAGGAAGATTTCAGCGAGAATCCGCACTACGGTCGATTTGCCGTTCCCACCTTTATCTGAGGTGACGGCGATCATCCGTTTACGGATTGAGGCTGTAGCTGACGGCTGGGTAGGTTCAGAGCTTTCAGCCTCGGAACGTCCTTTTTTAACAACCATTGATACTCCTTGAATATGCAATTACAGTTCATCGTTGCTGAGCATTTCTTGAAAACCTGCTTCATTGGTATTGGTAAGGCGCGGTTTTGAAGTGCGATCGTCGTTTTGCGCCTCGTCTTCAGATGCGATCGCACTGGCTGAAGGTTCAGAGTTTGCGATGGGTGGAGGCTCAGGGCTGGAGGGTGAAGGCGTTGTTTGATTTTTCCTAGTGCTTGCGGTGGCTCGCTTAGGAGGTGCTGATTCTGCATCAGGAGGTGGATCGGGAATTGCCCTCACCTCACGTAGATATTGCTTGAGCGTGTTGAGAGTCAGGCTGACACCAACGGCCTCAAACTCTTTAACGACATCCTCTAGACTGTAGCCAGCAGCTTGAGCCGCTTCGATGTCCGATCGCCTCCGAAAGACGAGATCTTTTACCTGGATGCCCTTGGGGTTTTCAGACAGCCGCTTCAATCTAGAATGAAGCTCTTCATCAGTGCTTTCAGGATAAATTTTTGCTGGTTTGCCCATAAACACCTCACTTAATACTTTCCAAATTTTCATTACTCCTACAGAACTCGCCTAAGTTAGTTTTACCGAATTGTTGACAGATTGTAAGGACTAGCGAAGAGGCTTAGCAAATCTTTGAGTTTTTTGCAGGAAGTTTTCCCCAAGGCGATCGCGAAATATGCTACGACAGAAAAACCAGTTCGCTCGCAGGCAAGTTGGAGCCTTATGACTAAATTTGATGATACCAACGATGCGCTAATCAACCTAAGAGCCGCTTTAGCTGAGGATTTGAGCCAATTCAACCAGAATGAGCGGCGAACGGTTTCTAGACGATTTTACGTGACTGAAGAAGAAGCTCAGCAGATCGATCAACTGCGTCAGGGCATCAGCGTATCGGCATTCGTGCGATCGAAAGTCTTGGGGTCGGGCATTCCTCGACCTAGAGCGATCGTGCCGCAGATTAATAGAGAAGCTTATAGCTATCTTGCAAGTCTCAGCGGTAATTGCAATCAAATTGCAAAAGCAATCAATATTGCAGCAAAACAAAAAGGAGATTTACCACTGCATCAGAACTACCTTAACCAGCTAAAGCAAATTCAAGATTTATTGATTGAAATCAGACTGCAATTGAGTCAGGCAGACGATCGGACAAAGGAAACCGAAGATGATTGGCAAGGTTTTTCAGAACAATAACTTTCGAGAAACAACCCGCTACGTTCTACACAAAGAAAAAGCTCGAATACTAGACGGTACAGTTGCGGGAGACAATTTTGATACTATCTCGCGTGAATTTCTCATGTCACACGATCTAAACCCAGAGATTGAACGTCCGGTTTATCACTTGATTCAAAGCTACAGCTACCAGGACGCAGAAGCCCAAGACCTGAGTGATGACTTTCAGCGCGATCGGGCAGTGGAGCATTTCGCAGGGCTGGTTGTGTCGGCGCGTGAACCAAAGCTACTTTTGCAAAATGACAAAACTGAATACAAAAAAAAGGTTAAAGACTTTATTGAATTAGAACTGTGCGAGTATCAATGGTTTTGTGCAACCCACGAAGATACAAAGCATAAGCATACTCATTTTGTAGCAAGCCGTATTAACTTAATTGATGGACGGTGTATTCCAACCTGGCAAGACCGGGAACGCTCTCAGCGAATCTGTCGGGAAATTGAGCATGAACAGGGTCTTGAACCGCTGCAAAGCTCTTATGAAATCGAACGCCGATCGCCTACTCGTCGCCAGAAAGAAGAGTGGGAAAAAACTGGAATTGCGCCTGTGATGGTGCAACTGCAAGACGCGATCGACCAAGAGGCCACACCAGGCCGATCGATCGATCAGGTCTTGACTGCTCTGCGTGAGCGACACGATGTTGAAGCCAAGCCCAAACTCAATAAAGGCAAGTGCTCTATTGTTTTTGAAAAGGTGAGTGAGTCGGGTCAACTGGTGCGGATGTCCGGCTCGCAGATTGGGCGTGGCTATACCTACGGTGCGATCGAGCGGCAACTGGAGCGCGAAGCTCAAATCGAAATTGATGCCCCTCATCTTGAACCAAAGGCGGAAGCAGAACCAGAAATCAGCCCGCTAGAGCAAGTGCTGCAAGAGCAAATTGAATATGCTCAACGACTTGCACCACAAATTCAGACGATCTGGGAATCTGAAAGGTCGGGTCGCCCAAAGCTCAAGACTGCCAGCTTTGAGAAATACCAAATTCGGCCTTCTCAAGACGATCAGCCAGAGCTTTATCGCGGCGATCGCAAACTACTCGAATACTCTGAGGGTACTTATCGGGCGCTTGGCCTGACTGAACAAGATTGCCTTGCGATTGAGCGATTCAATGCTCTTTCGCAAGAACAAGCCGCCGATCGCCTGCGGCAGTCGCAAACACGGCAGACAGAACAAGAACGCAAAAAACAACGGAGCGTCGATCAGGAACTTTAGCCTACTCACAATTTGCGCCGCTTTCTGTTTGCTGACTCGGCTTCATCAGCGCGAGTGTTCCCTCGTCTTGGTGTTCGATCGCGGGCGGACTTGTTCTTGCTGGAGTCGTTTTAAGCTCGTAAATAAAGCCTCCAACGAAGCCAACACCGAGGAGAGCAAGGCACAGACGAAGAGAAATCATTGGAATTCGGTTTTTTGAAACAATTACTTCCATTCTTCGCAAGAATTGCTGAAAAAACCGCATTGGCAAAAAAACTGTTTCAACGCGATCGATCATCCTTCCAGCCACATCGAGGGCAGTCGCGCCGATCGCGAAGCACTCCCGCTACGGCATCGCTCTCTTGGTCGAATTCATAGCGGCATCGCGGGCACATTTCCGTAAATAGCGAATGCCACAGCAGCAACTCTAGTTGCTGCTGTGGCTCCAGCGCTGCGGCGGCTGCTCAATTCACGACATCAAGCCGAAGCTGTTTTTCAACAGATGTCAAAGGTCATCATGATATTTACAATTCACGCCGAACCTCTTCAATTCGTTCTTGCAGAACACGGTAGTACTCCTCATCCCCTTGCCCACGAAACAGTTGAGAAGCCCGTTGAAAGTCGGAAATTGCAGCCCGCCCATCTCCCATTTGTTGATACACGAGACCTCGATTCATAAAAGCTTCAGCGCTATTAGGTCGAGCTGCTATAAATTGACCATAGCTTTCTATTGCGCCTCGGAAGTCTCCACTATCCAATTTCTGCCTAAGTTGCAATTGGATTGCTGATATATCCACCGTTTGCCCTGTTTGTACACCTCTGTCAGTTTGAGATCCGCACATCGAATCTAAACTAATAACCTCACCAGATGGTGTAGTCATGAAGCAAGCTGAATCGGCACTTTGAGCAAGGGAAGGAGGAATCCAAAAGCCTATTGCTAAAACAGCTACTCCCAAAGCAAGCAACAGTCGAAGAAATTGGGCAACCAAGTCGAACTTTCGATGCTTCTCATTAGTAGAGGAGACTTGAAAAGTGCCTGAAAAGAAATGCTTTTTCAACATTGTTTCAAAGGTAAATTACCGAGCGGGTATTCCACTACTTACAATACAGCTAGTTCTTGTGGTTGGAATAGTGAGGTCTTTTGTAAAAGCAAATGTTGCAAAAGATCGAGGATTTGTCGAACGCGATTCAATCGAATAAGTAAGATTTGGAGATGGAAAAGCAACATCATAAGGATCGCTGATCAGGTTCGTTGTTCCATTGCCGCGTAAACCTGAATCATATAGTGAACTGCCGCCTCCAACGTCTCCTCTGCGATTAAAGATATAAACTCGTGTTCTGCTAATGTTTTGGTTGAAACCATTTAGCGACCAAACGACTTTTGCAACTCTACCACTAGGGTCGAATGCACTGCTGCAAGTGAGTGTAAACCTACCCGGACCAACGGTTGATGATGCAGCAACAGCTTTATTAACTGCTACTACTGTCAGTACAAGGGCAAGCAGAAAGCACAGGGTAATTCGCCACCGCTTGAGGAGACTTAGCTTTGTTAGATGAGGAATTGGCATAGATAGATGCACTCAAATTTCAGCTCAAACTAAATGCTATAGGAACAAGCTTGAAGGAGTCATACTACAGCATAAAACTTTATGCTGAGTAGTTCAAGGGTTCAATTTGAAGAAATCCAGTATAATAATTAACCTTTCTGGGATCAGCAATCAGACTTAATTTGCCTTGCCATGATTGATTTTGCTCGTCCATTGCTGACCAAAGACTGTAGTAACAATTCTCGCTCTGAGTGACGGTTTGCTGCTGCCAGCCTGCTTGCCGCATTGCTGATTGATAATGTTTGACAAGTTCTTTTACAGGCAGCAATGTACTAATAAATACTTGAAGACTAACACTTTGGTCTCGAATTTCGGTGGCGGCTTGAACAACTTCAGTTTGATTAGGGTAATCTAATTGGGGAATGGGAATGTGTTGCAGTTGCTCTTGAAGAAGTGGTGAAGTACCTCCTTCCGACGAATCATCTGTTTGGGCAGGTGATTGAAAGCAGCACAGTCTCGCATCAGTAGATTCACGTGTAATTGGGTACAATTTTAACAAACATCGAGTTTCATTATTAGGATGAATAAATCCATCTAGAACCAATTGAGGGAGACGAGAAACAACAAAGCCAATGCCTTCCGGCGCAGCTAGCTCACGCCATTCTCGCCAGCCTGAGTTTCTAAATTGTGTAGCTAAAAAATCACGAGTCTGACTGACTGGAAGAGCCACCTCTAAAAACACATCCGCTTGGTTTTCCTCTTCAACAAGACTTCCCAATATCTGGAATTGGCTAGGAAACTGCCATGAAATAGGGAACGTTGGAGGCAATTCGCCAATCCAAAACTGATGGGTTTCTGGATCAATAGCCGCATTGTTAGCCAGAAGTTGCCAAAAGATACTTTCTGGAATCGATTCTACTGAGTTACCAGCATTGGTGTTGCCTAGTGCCCAAACCTGCTGAGCGTGATCTAAATTCAGCATTTGCAAGCTGGCTACATAGCGGTCGTAACGATTATTATCACCCACCAAACTAAGAGTTAATTGCCATACTTGCTCCTTTCGATCCTGTAGTGTCCAAACACTCCACAGCAATCGCTCTCTTGCCTCACCTGCTTGATGAGTCCAACCTGCTTGCTTTAGCTGCTCCTCATAATGAGCAAGTAAAGCCTGTCCATTTAGCGCAGTTTGAATTTGAGACTTGCTATACCAATCTTTTTCTGATCCGCCTGCTCGCCGACTATTAAAGTAAGGCTCTGCAAAAGCAGGTGGAACAGCCGTATCTGTAGGTGGAACAAGGAGGGGCAGTGGAAGTAAATTAGGTATGCTACGCTCCCAGTCTACTTGGCAAGGCAAACCAGCCGCCTCCTGAGCAAGTTCGAGTCGAACAGTAGTGCTGTGCTCCGCCGCAACGCAAGTATGCAGAGCAAGTGTGAGCGCCACCGGGCGATAGCAGAAGATCAGGGGAAGATTTAGGGGCTGCCTTACCTGTGTCGTGCGAACAAACGAATTGCGTTCTACTGCATCTGCATCTGCATCGTATTGGAACCAGCCCAAAGCACGTAAGCGGTTAGAGTACCAGTTTTGAATCAGCAATAGAGGTTGCGGGATTTGCATCAAAATGGCGGAAGTCTGCCCATACTGCAAACTTGCAATAACCTGTCCCTGTTCAATCAGCGGTAGTTCGATCGGTAATTCATCCGGCAGTTGTCCCAACAATAGCCGTCCTTTAGGGCTTGTAATTGGGTCAATTTGTAGCAAGCGAAGTGCTAGTTGCAGCGGGACTAGGCGGGACGACTGAGTCATTTGAATGTATTAATAACAGGTATTTTTAATAATAGCTATTTTCCAATTGCCAAGGTTGCAAAAACCTAAAATTCATTGAAAAGAATCTTCACTGCTTGTTTTATCTGATACAAGTAGCGATGTAAGTTACAACCATTAAACAGCTAATTTCCAACAGCAACCTATTAAGTTGGTGGGTCTACAAATTGACTTAAAATCAGTGCAGTGAGAAGCTTTGAGTCAAGCTTGGTTTTTATTAAGACAAAACTGCAACTTCTGTTAGCTGAACTATCAACACTGTAATTATTTACAGTGGAGGCAATCGCCCGCTAACATTGCCGCCTCGCAATTAAGATCGCCGCTCCCACGATCATCGCCCCACCCACCAGCTTCTCGATCGTCACCGCTTCGCCTAGCACCCCGACCGCAATCGCCAGCGTCATCACAGGTTCCAGCGTCGATAAAATCGCTGAGTTTGCAGCACCAATCAATTTCACACTCTCGAATAGCAGCCCGATCGCCAGAGCCGCACACACCACCCCGATCCACGCTAAGGCCAACCAGCCCTCAACCATCGAGGGAAATTTGAAATCGGTAGCCAGATTTAGGGTTCCGTAGATGAACGCTGCAACCCCGCTCATAATCGCGACAGCGGGGATCGACTCTTCCCGATTCAGCAACGGCTCACTCAAGACGATGTAGAGCGCATTGGCGATCGCGGCTCCCACTGCAAAGCCAATCCCCAACCAGGCGCGATTACCTTCTGCGGCAATGGCCGGATTAATCACGAGATAGCACCCCACCAAGCTCAAGACCAGGGCGATTGCTTTGGGGCGATCGATCGACTGCCCTCGCAACAGTAGGATGCACACCACAAACGCCGGATACAGGTAGAGCAATATCGTGGCCGAACTGCCTGAAATGATGAGCAGGCTGGAGAAAAAGCAGAATGATTGCAGGACGAATCCGACACCCAGCAAGATTGAACCGAGCAAATTCCGCTGACTGGGGAAGCGCTGGCGACGGGCGATCGCCCATCCACTGAGGCAGATGGAGGCGATCGCAAAACGGAAGAATAGCAAGGTAATCGGGCGCACTCCATCGGCATAGACGATGTTTGAAACGAGTGGAATTGTGGCAAAACAAGCGGCTGAAACCACAGCACAAAGTACCCCTGAACGGGGTGAAGATTCCGTATTCATTGATGAAAAATTGGTGAATTAAGATGAGCGAGAAAACCTGATTACAACTGCGATCGGCAATCGCGGCGATCGCTTTTTTCCTAGTGTTCCCTTGCAGCCCTAAAGCTGAGTAGCTGTGTAGGGAGCGCTCGGAATTGGCTCGTTAGCGCTTCTTGTTTTGGTGTCCCAAACTAGCAGCGCAAGGATAATAAAACCAACTGCGATCGCCACTCGATATCGCTCAAGCCAATCGAGTGAAAGGCGCGGTAGCTGCGGCAAAAGTAGCTGGTATGTGTCTCCTTGCCAGTAGGCATCTCGATCGACAAACGATACTCGAATGCCCTCTTTTTCTAGCTCTTTTGCAGTATGCAATGCGCTTTTGAATGAGTCGGAATCTTTCGGCACTTGACCCACAATCCACAGTTCCTTTTTCTTCAGCCGCGACTGGTAAATTTTGCCCTGTCCAACGGCTTGAAAAATCGAGTCACGAGTCAGCGTTTTTTTGAGTTCAATCACGGCGCGATCGATCACGATGTCGGCTCGTAATCCCCCACACCAAACTTCAGAGCGGGCGTTGATTCCCTTCGATCGCAGCACAGTCAAGCAGTATTCTTGCAGTTCTGCCTCAGTTGAGAAATTCATAGCAACCTCTAGCAAATTACGATTTAGACCAGCTTTTCGGCTTGCCAGCAGCGCGATCGCTATGGCCTGAATCTTCACACAGCCATTTGTCGCCTTTGCTACGCACCTTACTCGATCCACAGTGCGGGCAGGACGGGCGATCGCCTGCCGTCGCTGGAACCGACATAGGCAACCGTCTCGCCGCGTCCATCTCGCTCAAGACCGATGATTCTACGGTTGTTTCAGCTTCATCGAGTTCAACAGGTGACGCAAGATTTACCAAACGTCCGGCGCGAATTTCCTGGATCTGACTGCGTGTGTCTGCGTAGGTTTGACGGTCAATTTCTACACCATCAAAGTACGGCAACTGGTAGAACACAGGCGATCGCTCTGCTACCACCATCGCCACTCTTAGCTGTCTTGCGGTATCGCAGATATACTCATTGGTTTCTTCGATTTCGGCTTCAATTTGCTCTAACGTGGCAAGGGCAATTTCGATCGCTTTCGGTGCATAGAACTTGATGCCATACTCTTCCAAGAAGGTGCGAATTGCCGTTGAATCAAGCAAGACATTAAGCAAAAACTTTTGGTCTTCAATCTTGAAGTTTGAAGTCGATGCCATCACGGTTTGACCCATGACGATCGCGCCCATGTTGGTATGTCCACCATCCTTGAGCATCTTCATGAAGATTTTCAGTTCGGCTGGTTTCATGTCTGCGATCGCGTTGTCGAATTCATCGCACACGAAGATGTAACCTACGTTATCTTTGTAGGCTTTGTTTTCTGGCTGGCGGCGAAATTCATATTCTGCTTTGAGGTCTTTGAGCGCTTGTTTTGGGTCTGACCAGCGGTGAAAAATAGTGGTTTCATCCGTATTCTTGACGCTGATTCCCTCTAGTGAATTGCAGAAATCGATCGCGGTGTAATCGAGCTTTTTACCTTCTGGAACGTTGCCACTCAAAAAGCCACGCTTGAGCAATTGAGACAGCACAACCATGACCGTTGGTGTTTTGCCTTTGCCGGGGGAACCTACAAACCGGAAGAAGAGGCGGCTGGACATTAGCAGCTTCATGAAATCTTCCTTACTGCGGTAAAGTGACCCCTTTTCAGAACGGGCGGCTGGCCGCTCACGCCGGAATGCGATCGACAAACAATCGGTAATTTCCAGCTTCTTAACCGACTCGATTTTGTGGATACCCAAATTGCGGGCACACAGTTCACGCGCCTGGGTGATCGCAGCGACGATCGCGGCAGGGTCAACGCTGGCTGAGTAGCTATAGCCCGCTTCAATCACACCGGACTCTTTCAGGTGGAATCCTTTCACCGCAAGGGGAATGTTGAGCTTTGAACCAATCCACACGGCGATTTCGTTGGCGATCGCGCCTTCTGGGGAGTAACCAAAGTTCTTCGTCTGCACTTGCAGAATTTCGCCGCGACCTTCAGCGAGAGCGCGGGCTAGACGCTCTCTAAGCAGTTCGATTTCTCTGATGTATTCCTCAGCTTCGGTTTCTGTTCGCAAGCGGAACTTACCCAAATTTTCGTTGTACTCGCTGGCAAGGCCGCCGATGATTTGCGATTTGGAATCGTGGCTTTCCTTCACCTTTGCGCCCCACCGCTCCAGGCGCTCAAACATTCCAAATAGACGATCGGCTAAAGCATCGTACTCCTGACACATCTGCTTGATTTCAGTTTCACGCAGGATTTTGAGCCGCTTTTCCTTCTCCTGATTGACGCGCTGCTGCACTTCCAGTTCTGCCGCTTCGATCAGGTCTTCAATCCGATCGCTTAGCTCGGTGCGATCGCGCTGCAACTGCCCAATTTCGGCCTGTAACGTGGCGAATTGACTTTCACGCTCTACGGCCTTCTCGACCGCTTCAGATTGCGCTTGCAGGGCAGTTTTAAGCCGCTGGGTGAGCGTATCGATATTCGACTTAGCTCCAGCCAGATCGATCGCCCCCTGTTCGGCCTGGTGCTTCAATCGCTGCTCTAGCTGCATGACCTGCTGGTGCAAGGACTGGCGATCGGTCGTGAGTTTGTCAAACTCTCGCTGCTGGGCTTGGCGCTCGTCGATAAGCTGCCGAATCTGTGCCTGTAGTTCATTGCGGCGACTTGTGGCGCGATCGTCCGTCGCAAAGTAGGCAACTGCCCCACCCGCTCCGGCTGCGGTTGCCGCAAGGGTGAACGACTTGGCGAGATTGTTGGACGCAAAAGCGAACCCGATCGCAATGCCACCGACGACACCGATCGCGGCTGAGGTGAGCGCGGTATCCCAGCGACTCCCGCGAAAGAGTTGCGGGACTTCAGTTTGAGGAACGTCAGAATCAACCATTGCTTAGACTCCTGATGTTTGAGCAGTGGGGGCGAGTTTTTCCAGATGTGACCCCCACTTTTTGCGGTCTTAGGCCGATCGCTTGGCTGGCAAAAACTTACCGAGCGATTCTTGAAACGTGGTGAGACTGTTGGCCGCTTCTTCGCGCTTGGCGGTGGCAAGTTCGGCCTTGATGCGCTGCTGTTCGAGGGCTTCATCCAACTGCACGATCGCATGAGGAAACGCCTCGGTTTCGGTCTGCGTCTGATGGGTGGAAAGCTGATAGCGCAAACCCTTTTGCTGAGTGAGTTCCTGTTGCGTGTAGAAGTCCAACAGCGAACCTTTCGCCTTCTCTTGTTCGTTGAGAGCGTTGAAACCAGCCCCGATCGCTTTGGCCTGCTTGCCAATCACGGTGAAGCGTTCGCGGCTCAAGTCCATTGCTAGACCTGTGGACTGAAGGGCGCGAATTCCCCCTTCGTAGATGTTTTTGTTGCGCTCGAATTCGGCAACCGTTAGCTGGGGAATGGTTTCGGGCGGATTGAGTGGGTCTGTGACCTGGTAGGGCGCAGGATCAAACTGCGGCATCATCTGCGGGATCGATGCCTCGTTCATGGCGTATAGACCCGGAACCACCACAGCCACACGGCGATCCGGGTTGACGCTGACGGCGTTGTTGCTGGCGTTGGCAGGCGTGATGCTACTGCTGGAGGTCGATCGGGTTGGGGTGCTGTTGGATTTGCCACCTGTGAGCCGTGAAACCGATCGCGATGCAGACTTGGAGGCGTTGGAGAGAGACTTAGCCATTGGGTGAAAACCTGAGTTGATTGCTACGTTTGAGGGCGAGAAATTCTTGTTTGAGGTGCTGGAATTCGTGCGTAACGCTGTTGAACTCTTGCAAGATTTGCTCATCGAAATCGAACTGATCTAGCACTTCGGCTAACTCGTGTTCATCGGTTTTCGCGTCCTCCATTGCATCGAGAAATTCCTGTTTTTTTCGCCGCTGATCGTCAAGATTGAACTCTTCATTCATGGGGTAGCCTCACTCAGTTCAAGCTGGGGTGCATCGACGGGCGGATCAGGCTCAGCTTCCGGGCACTCGATGGGGACGATCGATCGCCTAGCGGCAGACAGTTCTGACTGGAGCCGACTGATCTCACCAGCGGCGGCACTCGCAAGCTTGTCGTAGTTACCTTCCACTTCTTTCAACTCCGCCTGTAGCTGGGCGATCGAGGCTTGGAACTGCTCAACTGCGCTCTGATGCTGGGCGTGAAGGTCATTGCGGCGGGTCGTGGCGCGGTAGTCGGTGCGAAAGTAGGCGATCGCGCTTCCAGTTCCCACACCCGCAGCAGCGGCGGCGATTGAGGTGATGACACCCTTGCTGGACGCAATCACACCAACTCCAATTCCGGCCACGATGCCGATCGCAATTCCGGTGATGAGGCTATCAAAACGGTTGCTGTTAATCTGTGGGGCTTCTTGAGCGGTGAAAGACATTTGTTGAACTCCTTGAGACGAGAGTGAAATGATTGAAGGGAGAGGGGGAAATGAAGCAGGAAATTACAGCATTTCCCCAATGAATTACTAAGGCGAACTTGAACCGAAAGCGGCTTGCTGCAAGTCTTGCGGGGTCACAACTGGAGCGCGATGATTGGCTTGATCTGGGCTTGCAACCATTACGGCGAAGAGTGCGCCAAGAAATAGCAAGATAAAGCCGCGAAAAGAACTAGAGTCCATGATTTGTAGTTCCAAATAGGGAGAATTGATTAGGCGATCAACAATTGGTGAAGCTGATTCGATCGCCACTGCTGATACTCTTTCGCGGGCATCAGCCAACCGCCGATCCAAGCGGGCATCGGCAGACTAAGCAATTTGCGATGGTTCTTGACGGAATGCTTGCCCCAAAGCTCGAAGCTGGAGGCGCGACGGGCACTATCGAATTGCCACACCCGCACGATTTGCAGCGTGTGACCATGCTCGATTGCAAACTTGAGCATCTTCGCCCCACGACCCCGGCAATGCTCGATAAAGCGGTTCTGCCAGTTGCAAGCAATGCCCAAGTAGTAGCGGGCTTGGTGGCGGGCAGTTCCCAGCGGGCGATCCAGACGAATTAGATAGGCGTACCAGGTGCGAAACCAGCGCGGTTCGGCTACCATTGCTCTAACCTCATGCTTTGTGTGATGGTTGTCGCCCCTACCTACGAGCCTCGTAAACTGTGTGGGTAGGGGTTTTCAGTTTGATTGAACTGTTGTGAAAAGAACGCGATCGCGATCGCAGTTGTGCCCAGAAAAAACACAATCAAGCCAGCGATGAAAGTTCGCCTAAGCGCTTGAGGAAATCTACCAGTCGCTTTTTTGCATCAGCCTCTTCTCCCTGCACTGACTGAGCTTCAGCGACCAGTTCACCGTTTTCTTCGATTGCTTTCTTGCCTTCCTGAACAATTGCCAACATTGCTGCATTGGCAAGTTCAGTGTCAGTTTTGCGCTTGGCAGTATCGGCCTTGATGCGATCATTCTCAGACTTCATTTCGGACACAGTGGAATGCAAGATTTTCAAGCCTTCCAGAATGGTCTTTTGATCGCCGTTTAGTTCGATCGATTGGAACGTTTTGGTCGGTTCCGGCTTCACATACGTCGCATGGAGTAAAGCCAGTTCGTCTTGCTGATCTTCATCGAGCAGTTGAATATGAGATTTGGGAACAGTCGCGATTGCGCTTGATGGCTCTGAGTCCGGCGCGGTTTGGGGCAATACTTCAGGCTCGATGCTGGGTGCTTCCGTCGAGGCAGTTGGGGCGGAAACCTTATCAGGATTGGCGGCGTGAACAGCGGCAATCCAATCCTCCGCTGATAGGTTGCTGGCGCGGTACTGGGCAAGCAACTCCTGACACAGCGGCGTGTAGCGAGTTTTGTTCGACTTGCCGATCTTCAGGGCTTCCGGGTTGATCCAAGAGTAGGCCGCAAGCACAACCTTGATTTGGTTCTGAACGGCGCGATCGGTCACAGCGTAATCAGATGCGATCTCGCCGGATGACTTCGGGCGAACATCGGGCGTAGGGGTAGCAGCTTCGGGCGCAGCTTCGCGAACCGTTGCGATCGGTAGTTCGATCACATTCGCGGACGGCTGAAACTCAGACATAGTAATACTTTGAGCCATTGTTCGGGACTCCTTCGTAAAGGTCGGTGGAAGGTCGATCGAGCTTTGTCCGACTTCGAGCGAACTTGATATGATAGTAAGCATTACCTCATTGGTTTATCAATATACCTCACAGGTTTATCACAACGATGTATGATTTAATGATGCTGATAGACAAGTGTGTTTTCAGCATGAGACTGAATATCGGCAACATCGATTTATCTGACGAGGACATTGCTCTGATGAAGGTTTCAGCCGCTTTGAAGGGCTGGAGCATGAGGCAATATGTAGCGAATGCCTTAAACGGATTCCTTCAGGTAAAGAAAAATGAAATTTTGAATACAGTCAAGTTGAGAGCCAAGAAATACGGCATTTCTGAGGAGGAAGCTTTTCGCCGTTTATTTTCTGATGAAGGGTTCGATGGACTGACAATTGTAGACCCTGCACCACTACTAACCAGCGAGGAAAAAGAGCAGTCCGTTAAGATGTTTTCGCTAACTAATTTTGATTTACACCCTGAAGGAAAGTGATTTAGAGAGACTACAAACCATGCAGTTAAATGAACGGGTTTCGGAATCACGTCAAAAACTCATTGATTTACCAGTTGATGTAATTGAAGCTCTGACAAATTGCTTACTTGAAGAATTAGGAAAGCCTCCAACCGAGTTAGAGGCAGAAGCGTTAGGATCGCTGCAAGATGGTGATTATGATGCTGCTAAAAAGCATTGTTTGTATGATCCGTGCAACCCCTATCTCGCTGCAATCTCTTGTATTGCTAGTGCTTACCGCTCTCCAATGGTGGCGGATTCGGTACTTCGAGATGCAGCACGGC
Source organism: Leptolyngbyaceae cyanobacterium SM1_3_5 (assembly GCA_012031475.1). Taxonomy (GTDB): domain Bacteria; phylum Cyanobacteriota; class Cyanobacteriia; order Elainellales; family Elainellaceae; genus JAAUTJ01. The sequence goes on from JAAUTJ010000010.1 coordinate 14,502, forward strand.
ACACATCAGATGTTGCAAAACAACGGGCTGAAGCTCGTATTGCTCAACAGTTTCAGCAGATTTTAAGGTAGATCCTATTTTGCCAGCAGAAGGGCGATCGCCATGACACAAGCCACTCAAAAACTGACTCTTGAAGAATATCTCGCCTATGACGATGGAACCGATACCCGTTACGAATTGGTTGACGGGGTTTTAGTCGAAATGGGTGCTGAAAGCTCGCTGAATCTCGACATTGCTTTTTTTCTTGGCCTCTGCTTGGCGCAGATGGGCGTTCCTCGATTGCACATTGGCTTTAAGACGCTCATCGCGGTCGATTCCACCAAAGTCACCGCACGAGAACCGGATCTCGTGGTTCATTCTGAAGCCTCGAAACGTGCCGTTGCTGCGGAGAAACAAGCATTTTTGCAGCATGAGATGCCCGTGCCGTTGGCAGTGATTGAAGTTGTCTCTCCTGGTAAACCTGGAGATCAAAACTACGATCGCGACTACATCGAGAAACCCAAAGAATACGCACAGCGCGGCATCCCGGAATTTTGGCAGATTGATCCAGCGCGATCGGTTGTCTCAGTGCTGACATTGAAAGGTAGCAGCTATAAGGCCAAAGCGTTTCGGGGGAGCGATCGCATCCAGTCGGAGCAGTTCAAGCAGTTGAATTTGACGGCTGATCAGATTCTCAATGCTGGCGTGTGAGGCAGTAAGAATGTTTGCTCGCTTAGAGGAACCGAAACTTTGGCTGATTCAAACACCTAGCTCAAAAGCCAGAATGGAGGATAGCATTCTTCATTCTGGGTTTGAGGTGGGTAAGTTTGAGGCAGAAAATTACGCTGAACTAGAACGACTGCGGCAGCGCCGAGAAGAACTGACAATCTTGTTCTCGGCACTTGCGCTTGGCAGTATCGCAGGATTAGCGCTCTTTAGTCTTGTGCTGATTGCAGGACTACCAATAGCGGCAATCGCGGGAGAGCTTCAAAAAACCAGTCAACGTTTTTTGTTCATGTCGGAACTAGTTGAAGCATTTGAGAGTGAAGATATCTCGATTAAGGTTGGACTTAAGGGAGAGGGCATTCGCGAGATCGACTTTTTCTTGATCTTCCCTGATAAGGAATTCATTCTCATTCAAATTCGCTCATTATCGTTCTCGAAAATCGCTTACAAGGAAGAACGACAAGCGTTGCGAATTACCAGAAAAAAGAAAAAAGGAGGTGTAACAACCTGGAAGCCCGATCCCCTGCTTGAACTGCTCGATCAGGAACGCTGGCTTCGCAAGGAAAGACCTGATCTACTGGGCGGGTCATCTCGCGATCGCCGCAGACCGATCGCAAAATTGCTGATCCTTTGGGATGATACCGTTCTGGGCGAGCATCCAGAACATTTATACGCCACAATGAATGATCAGAAGTTTTTGATGATTCGCAACAAGGGGACAGTCTTCATTGTTGAACGAGAGCAAGTCATTGACTTCATCCAAGGTTACTTAGATTCAAGACGTAGCCCGAAGACTCCTTAGAAACAACTAACCTCTCTATCGAAAATTCGACAGAGAGGTCGGAAGTACCTTAAGGAGTTCTCAAGGGTTTTACGTTCACCAACCAGAGAATAGGGTCAAAGGTTTCACCGCCGGAAAGCCCGAATCTCGCATCAAGTGAACGCCTGCCACTTCATGATATTGCATCATCAAGAGAACAGTAAAGCCGATCGATGGAGAGGAACTACACCACTCCACTCGATCGGCTGTTTGCTTTTTGTGGGATAGAGCCAAAACAGCACCTAAAAACCTTTGCCCGATTTCTCCAATTCCTAATGGAGAATCGGCAAAATGCCACAGCTACCGCTTTTGGGGAAGTGCCCCAAGTTCAACCGATCGCCCGCTCAGCCCGCCCTGGTCAGCCGCGATCGACCCGCCCGCCCGCTCCCCGCTCCAAGCAAATTCCGCTGACCGAATCGATCGCCCGACACCCGATCCCTGACACCCGACACCCGATCGATTTCCAGCCCGAAGTAGCGTCCGCTGAGTCGATCGCGATCGCTCCAGTCCCAGCAAAGGAATTGCCCGCAGGCTGGGTGAGTCCGAAAGATCCCGCTTTTAATTACCTCAAAAACTGCCGCTTGTGCGGTTGGCCGATCAAGCATGGCGGCCTGGATCACTCGCTTTGCTCCGGCGATTGTGGCTGGGTGATTGATAAGCAATGGGAGGCATGGAACGAGCAAAGGCGCAAACGCAAGAAGGAACCAGAGCCACAGGCCGCAACGCACACCAGCGAAGCAAACGATTTTGAAGGACTCGATCTCTTCACCTATGGCATTGAGGGAGGTGAAGTATGATTGCCCCCCGCTTCGGATTTGCCATCAACCCGCACGGCTGCAATAAGAATTGGGACTTCGCACGGCTCAATAGTCAGTTCCAAGACCGTGAAGGCACACTTGAGGATCTGATTCACCATATTCGTCAAGGTCATGCGCTTTGCGCGGGTCTACTGGGTGACAAGCAGCGATCGAAGGCCAATTTCATCGGCTCGAATTGGTTGCTGGTCGATATCGACAACAGCACACTTGCCCGTGATGAAAACGGGCAAGTTATCAAGACGAGAACGGCAACGGCATCAAAATTTACGAGCATCAGATGACGATCGAGGAGGCGATCGCCCATCCGTTCATTCAGCACCACTGCGCTTTGATCTACACCACTGCCAGCCATCAAACGGACTGGCCGAAGCTGCGCTTGGTGTTTCGGTTGCCCGAATTCGTGAAGGATATTGACACCTACGAGGCGATCGTCAAACTGCTGCTGGCTCAGTTGCCGCATGATCCCGCCTGCAAAGATGGAGTGCGCGTCTTTTATGGCAACACAGCCGCCGAATTTCCGCTGATCAATCCAGAGGCTCACTTGCCCGCTGACTGGATTGAGCAAGCCCAGCAGCAAGCTCAACAGGAGCAACGCGATCGCGCAATGCTGGCACAAGTGCGAACACTTCGGCGCGAGCAGTTTCGCCAATTTGCCCAAGCGGAAGACTGGGACACCGATCGCCTGATTGAGCAAGCGCTAGAGTGCATTCCCCCCCGATCTCCCGGCAGCAACAACTACCAAGAGTGCTTGACAGTGCTGCAAGCGCTCGACGATTACTACGACAAAGCGCAGGCTGAAGCCATTGCCGAACGCTGGTCGCCCTCGATCGCGGGTACAACCTGGAATATTCCTCAGAAGCTCAAAAGCTTCAAGCGATCGGGCACAACGATCGGCTCGCTGTTCCACATTGCCAAGCAATACGGCTTCCGCTTTCCAGAGCGGCGGCACGTCGAAGTGCTTCCAGACACCGAACCCGATCCCACTGCGTACCATGCTTACTGCCAGTGGGAAGCTGAGCAAGAGCGCATCGAGGCCGCGATCGACTGTGAACGCCAACGCGAGCGACAGGAACAGCAACAGGCGCGAAAGGAGCAATTTAGCGCAGAAGTTGAGCGAGTCCAGGCCATGCTTTCAGGTCTGCGGGTTTATCCCACGCTAGAAGTTACAGGGCAATTTATCGAGCCTGGATTGCTGCAACTACCAGAGAAGTCCGGCATCATTCTGACTGATGGCGGCATGGGTTGCCGCAAAACCAGCGTGGGACTTAAAGGACTCGTTGAGCAGCACCGCGATCGCACAGGCTTCAACTCAACCGAACTTGCCTTTGTGCCGCGCAATTCTCTCGGTAAGCAGTCCGGTCGCGAGATCGACTTGCCACACCGGGAATATCAAGGGGATGGCTATCTCAATCGCGGCACACTTTGCTTTGAGTCCATTCATCGCGTCGATCTCAATAAAATCAGCGAGCAACCGCTGGTGCTGGTGGATGAAGCCTCACAGGGATTCGAGCAAATCTTATTTGGTGAAACCTGCCGCGATCACCACGCTTTCACCATCAATCGAATGCGCCGACTCTTCCAGCGCGTAGCCGATCGCGGCGGCTGGATCGTACTGTCAGAAGACGGCTTGACGAACCTTGAACTTGATCTCGTGCAGGAGGCATCTGGGCTAGAAGTTGTCTCGTTCTTGAAGTTCAACAAACTGCCGCATCACCGGGAATTAACCCTATACACGGATGCGTCGATGAACTGGAAAGAGATTAATCATCGACTGTTCAAGTTAGAGCAAACTTTGCTGCTTTGCACCGACAATCGCGATTGGGCACGACAGATTTACCAGCGGGTTGAAGCGCTTGGGGGCGATCTTGAAAAGTGCAAAATCCGCCTGATTGAGCGCGATACTGCCCATGAGGACTATGCTCAACTGCTCGCACTCGACCCACAAGACTACCTCGACACCTACCAGCCGCGACTCACAATCCATACCCCGGTGATCAGTTCGGGCGTGTCGATCGTGGATGCCAATCACCAGATCGATGCGGTTGGCTTCCATCTGTCCCATTTGCCCGCCCGCAGCGCCAAGCAGTTAATCGAGCGGTTGCGTACCGATGTGCCTCGCTTTGGGTACGTGGCAACATCAGCACGAGTGGCAGACAATGAACTGCACAGCAGCTTGCTTCCCGATCTGATTCGCAAAGACGTTCAGCGCAATCAAAAAGGAGTCGCCACCCTGACCCACTTCGCCCAATACGCCATCAGCAAGGCAGGCGAAGACAGTACCCCGATTCTAGAGAAGGCCAATCAACTCGAAGCCCAACGCGACGATCGATCCTCAGACTATGGCTTTTTCCTGTGGCATTGGTCGCGCTATCAGGCACGGGCAAACTACGAGCGCAGACAGATCCGCGAACAACTGATTGATTTATGGGAGAAGCAGGGCTACCAGATCAAACTGGTGGAGGGCAAAGATGCAGCCAGCAAATTAGAGCGGGAGGAGGAAAAAGTCAAACTCAACTCCAGCGATGCGACAGCCTTTGCGGTAGCCGATACTAGCGACATGACTCCCGACCAGGCGCGAGACATTCTCGCAATGGAAGGCAGTCGGCCAACTGAGAGACTCCGGGCAACCAAGCGCTTGCTGCAAGAAGCTCTACCCGGATGCCCGCTTGACCAAGTGGATTTTGTTCTCAAGACCCTGATTGAGAATCACGGCGAATTCCGTCAGCAGGCTGAACGCTATTGGCTGATGCTCAACCCGGAAGCTGCCAAGTGGATCGATCGCTGGGGCTGGTTCTCCATTTTCAGCACCGTCACCAAGCGCGATGAATGGGCGGCTCCAAAGCGCCTATCGGTCAAATCAGCACAGGCGAAGCTGCTAGCGGAGTGCCCGCTTGCGCCGTTTATTCGCGGAGAAGTGCCAGAGTGGGGTGATCACACCCCCGAAGCGATCGCTGTGCAAGATTGGGCACTTCGGTACAAATCGCAATTCTGGCGATATTTCAAGCTGACGATCAAGGCCAACCACTCACCGCAGAAGACCGTCAACAAAATTTTACGAAAGGTTGGTATTGAGTCAGAGAAAAGTCGGCGGATCGGTGGGAGCAATGGTAAAGGTCAAAAGTGGCTTTATCACGCGATCAATCTCCAAGATGCCGATCGGACTTTGATTCTTGAAGCGCTTTCAGAGCGATTTTTGAAGCGGCTGGCAGACAAGGAAGGCTGTAGTCCGAACTCGATCTTAGTAACACCAATGGGAGTTAGGACTACACCACTTGCGACTGTAGGGGGTGTTGCTGCGCCCAACAGCCCGCGATCCGATCCGGGGCGAGTTGAGCCTACGCCTGCCCCTATGAGCCATGCCAGCGTGACTGAGGTAGTATCGCCCATCGAGCCGCTAGAAGCACCGCAAATCAGCATTCAGAGCAGTTCTGCACCCGCGATCGACACCTCGTTACCTACTGGTGATGCTTCCAATCAGCTACAGGGCACTCAAGACGATATCGAAATCATCGCAGCGTTGCTCGAAGCCGCTGAAAGTCCTGCAAGGGTGAAGGAAGTCAGGCTGATCAAGGGCATGACGCTCTCAACCTGGAAGGCCGCAACGAAGTGTTTGGTGAAAGAGTCACGTCAGCGGGTGAAGCGATGGATGAATGAGTTGTTTGATTCTGGTGAATTGATTCCGAGTAGCACGTAAGAAACGGGCGATCGAGTTGGGGCGATCGCTACATTTAGCGAACTCCGGCGGACTCCGGCGCGTGAAAAAGCCCCACTGCTAGGCGAGGCTGAGCGGAGCGCAACGGTGTTCGATTTCATTGTGCCCTAGTCGGGCAACAGCTTCAGCTTGACAAGATCGGCGGCTGGGTGAATCCCACTGTAAACAATTACAGTGCGTGTTAGCTAAAGGCTTGCTGATTGAGCCAGACAGCAACGCGATCTCGATTCCAGTTGTGAGTTTGAGCGGTCACTCGTTTTGATTTGGTACTAAAATAACAAAAAAGTATTCGCAAAACTAGCGGCTTTCATAGATAGGCTGATCCACATCGTAAAGGCTGCTTTGAGAAATCAAGCGCTGACAGTTTTTGATTGAAGGACGAATTTTGTGCAAAAGCGTAGACTTGGTTATGTTGCTTGCTTTCTACTAGGGCTAGCCTCTGTCTTCTTTTTCTTAACCAGTTTTGCAAAGCAGCAGTCTTTACAAGAGACTTTGAGGACACCTCCTAACCCAGAAGATATTAGAGGTTGGGAAGTTTCTCCTGCTAATCAAGTTCCTACTACAACACCCTCAGAAACCACCTCAACTCAAGAGAATCTACAAGAGACTTTAAGAACACCTCCAAATCCGGCAGATACCACAGGTTGGGAGATTTATCCCTCTGGAGAGTCTCCTCCAGAGCTTCCACCGACTTCTGCTGGGTTTGCAACTAGTGCGGTCGCGAGTCCTGCACCGAGGACTTTGCTGCCTTTTACAGTAACTCTTGCTAGTGTTAGAAATCCCCTATCTTTAATCTTCTTCGATGCTGGAAGTATACCTAACGATGGGGATGCGGTTCGGATTGAATTTAATGGGCAGCTTATTCAAGCTGGGTTGCCGTTGACTAGCAGTGGTACGCAAGTTAATATCAGTGCATCCCTTTTGCGTCCAGGTCTTAACCGAATTTCAATCACGGCATTAGGTGCAGGTACAGTAGCACTAAACACCGTTGGAATTTTATTTCCCGCTAATGAAGTTGCTGATGGCAGGCAAAGAGAGCCTGCATTTGCGATCGCTCCAGGTCAGACAATTGGTGCTACTGTCGGTTTTCCTCAAATTTCTATTTGTCGAACTCAATTTCAATTTCCTTGCCGTCCTTCTGGAGGACTAAGCGTTTTTCCTGAAACAGCACAGCACGTCTTGGAAGTATTAGGAACGCCTCCGAGACCAATCTTCACACCAGTTCTACCAGGAAGAACAGGGAATCCCTTACGTCCATCCTATCCTCGATTGTTAACATTAGATCGTCCTGGCGCTTCTCGGCGGAGAACCCTATCAACCAGGAATTATCAAACCTGTCCTGCAAATGCAAGTGGGGCTTCTCAACAGAGAGATGAATATCCGCCAGCAACTTTTTTAGAGAATGATGGTTCGGCTCATATTAAATGCATCTCAAGTCGAGACAATGAACAATCTGGCAATAGTTTTGGACAGCAGATTAACTCCTATTTAGAACAACCGTCCGCAACACCCTATCGAATTCCTGACGGTAATACAATTGAGTTTGTAATCTTGAATTAGACATGAATCAGATAGTAAGCCTAGAACTTTATCCTGATAATTCTGTGCTTTATGTGTATGATTCTGCTCTTAATTTCTCCAATCTAAATCATGCAGCCGAACATATTCTGACTCAAGGTTTTTCTGGACATCCCAGAAGCTATAAGTTTTTCACGCTCGGTGAATGTTTAAAGCTAAGAGTAGAAGTTCGGTGTTCTAACTTCAATTGTTCTCAACCGGAAATCGTGCTAAGACGCGACACTCTCCGCGCCATTGTGGTTCCATTTTCGATTTCCAATTCTCAAAGCGGAATTGCAATTTCGCATATGTTGAGAATGGTAGAGTTGCGGTTTTGGCTTGGAATTAGTACAGAGTATGCGCTTGTCTTTGAGATTAAGCTTCGAGACGACGCTGCTTATTTCGATAGCTCTGAGCATCAGCAAGATACTGAAGGCGGTTTTACGCAAGAATGCTGTTACTTGACGTTCTACCCAAGGAAAGACCCTGTGCAACCAGAAATATTACGTACTGATACATGGGATGCTCCTCCTACTTTCAATCGTTATACCCCAATTGAGTCTACAGCCCCCCTACGTTTAGATGAGCAACCGACACAATCCTTGCCTTGGTAGTTTGTCTGCAATCGTAAAGCCACAGAGCAGCGCAATCGCGGCTCCAGTTGTGCTGTTAGGCGATCGCCTCGATGCTCGATTCAATTTGCTGTTGCTGGTCTTGAGTCAATTTCGTTTGCTTCATTAGTTGAGCGGCAGTGGCGATCGAATCGGGGGCGATTTGAGTTGATAGCATGGGGAATACTCCTGAGTTTTGGGGTTGACGGCATCCGTGAGACTTGGCGGTTGAGCGGATGCCTATCAATATGTATATCCTAGCGCAATCCATATCAATATGCAATAGGTTTAGCTACTGATATGGATAGGCAAAAGTGATTGCGGTGTAAGGATTTCAGGGATTTAGGGGCGATCGAACTTATCAGATATGGATTGCTTATCATCCAATTCCTACCCATGTTTATACATAAGCAATTCAAGGGCAAGACCAGCATATCCATATCAATATGCAATACGTCAAAAAGCTTTATAATATGGATACGCATACGCTCAAAACGCTAGAACGCATACACAGCAAGGGTTTCACCGTTTGTGCCCCTGCTGTCCACAGGCCAAAAAAGTGCTTAAAAGCGATCGCCATCCATAAGCAAATTGTATAGGAATTGGATGATAGAAATTGCTTATAGATAGTTGAGGTTGACATACGGATGCAAGTAAGTTCT
>JAAUTJ010000328.1 GCA_012031475.1 Leptolyngbyaceae cyanobacterium SM1_3_5
CCAAAGATGCGGTTGCTTACGAAGAACTGCCGGAACTCGATCGCTACATGCTGCACCGCATGACTGAGGTATTTTCTGAAGTCACTGAGGCATTTGAAACCTATCAGTTTTCCGCTTCTTCCAAACCGTCCAAAACTTCTGTGTGGTCGATCTATCCAACTTCTATCTCGACATTGCCAAAGACCGACTCTATATCAGTTCACCCAACGCCAAACGCCGCCGAAGCTGTCAAACCGTCTTGGCGATCGCGCTTGAGAATTTGGCAAAATCGATCGCGCCCGTCCTCATGCACCTAGCTGAAGACATCTGGCAGTATTTGCCGTATCAAACGCCTTACAAATCAGTCTTTCAAGCGGGCTGGGTGAAGCTAGAAGATAACTGGAAACAAGCCGAATTAGCAAAAAGCTGGGAGAAACTGCGAGATATTCGCCAAGAAGTGAATAAAGTTTTGGAACAGGCGCGATCGAGCAAGGAAATCGGCTCCTCGCTCGAAGCCAAACTGCTGCTTTACGTTCCCGATTCTGACCTTAAACAAAGCTTGAATCGATGAATCCGACTGATAGTTTGAGTGGCAATCATGTCGATGAACTGCGCTATTTATTCATCACGTCGCAAGTCGAATTGCTGGATTCTGACGAGTCAATTGCTCAACTCAAGTTTCAATCCCAATCTGAAACGGTTAGCGTCGGTGTGATTGATGCGGAAGGAAAGAAGTGCGATCGCTGCTGGAACTACTCAACTCATGTGGGTAAATCGCCAGAGCATCCAATTTTGTGCGAGCGGTGTGTGGAGGCAGTTGACGGTAAGTTCTAGGCAGAATGAAATTCCGATGGGACATAGCAAAAGCAGATTTCAATTAACGTAAACATGATGTGTTTCTTGAAGGGGCTGTAACCGTTTTTGCAGACTCATTGGCTACTACGATTAATGACCCTGACCACTCGATCGGTGAGTTTCGATTTCTCACAATTGGGCAGTCAACCCAGTATTGTCTTCTGGTTGTGGCGCATACTGAAAGAGAAGGTCAGGTTCGGTTAATCAGCGCTCGTCTTGCAACTCGACAGGAGAGAAGAAGCTATAGAATCAGGATGAGCAGCTTGATGATGAAATGCGCCCTGAATACGACTTTTCGGGAGGCGTTCGAGGAAAATATTACAACGCTTTTATGCAGTCGAATAACGTTGTGATTCTTGATCCAGATGTAGCAGAAGTATTCCGAGATTCGGCATCGGTCAATGAAGCTTTGAGGCTTCTCGCCAAGATTGCAAAGTCAGTGCCTGCAACGTAACCTACTGGTGAAGTTTGCCATGTCTTCTCTCAAATCGATCGACCCCACGCTATACGAAACCGACTTCCTCCAGTGGATCGAAACCACTGTAGAAAAGCTGCGAAATCAAGACTACGCGCAGGTCGATTGGGAAAATTTAATCGATGAAATTGAAGCATGGGTAGGACGGAACGGCAAAGTCTCAAAAGCAATTTGATTGTCGTTCTACTGCATTTGCTGAAGTGGCGCTATCAGCCCGATCGAAGAAGTCGCAGTTGGGAACGCAGCATCGTCGAACATCGCAGATGCATTCGAGAATCACTGACTGATTCACCCAGTTTTCGTCCCTATCTTGGCAAGATTTTGGCGGACTCCTACACCCAAGCAATTAAACAAGCGAAAGCTGAAACAGGTTTAGCATTAAATGCATTTCCGGTTGAGTGTCCGTTTTCGATCGCGCAGGTGCTAGACGATGAGTTTTTGCCGGAGTAGGGCGATCGCAAATCTCGATCGCCCTTCCTCAGAATCAAGCGAGGCGATCAACCCAGCTTAATTCAACAGTTCAATCATCAAAAACCGAGTTTTTCGAGGACAGGACGAGTCGAAACAATGTGGCGATCGAGTCCCAATTCCTGCGGCGAAACGCCCAAAGCCAGCGCGACAAGTTGCGGCAAATGTAGGACGGGTAAGCCGAGCTTTTCACCGATCGTTTGTTCCACTTCGGGCTGGCGCGAATCGAGGTTGAGGTGGCACAAGGGGCAGGGCGTGACGATGCAGTCGGCTCCGGCTGCGATCGCCTCGCGGATATGTCCGCCCGCCATCTGAAACGATTGCGTTGTCGCATAGCTTGACAGCGGCCAGCCGCAGCACTGAGTTCGGCCTCGGTAATAGATCGGGGTGGCATCGATCGCCCGAAACACGTTCTCCATCGACTCCGGCGCGTGCGGATCGTCAAACGGAATGTGCTTTTGTGCCCGCAACAGATAGCAGCCGTAAAAAGCGGCGCACTTGAGGCCGGAGAGTTTGCGCGTCACGCGCTTTTGCAGTTCATCCAGACCAAAATCCCCGACCAGCGCCCAGAGCAGATGCTTGACTTCGCTCGTGCCGCGATAGGGTGAACAGCCTTGTTCTGTCAGCAAATGGTTGACGCGATCGAGATAGGCAGGATTGCTTTGGTGCGCGTCTTTCAGCCGTTCATCGACATTGCCGATCACGCCTTGGCAAGTGCTGCAATGGGTCAGCAGCGGTAAATTTAAGTCTTCCGCCAGCGCAATATTGCGGGCGTTTACCGTGTCTTCGAGCAGTTGCGAATCTTCTTTGAACGTGCCCGATCCGCAGCAGGCGGCTTTCTTCAGTTCAACGAGTTCAATGCCCAATGCGCGAGTGAGTGCGCCTGTGGACTGATAAAGCTCTCGGCAAGCGCCTTGCGCCACGCAGCCGGGAAAGTAAGCATACTTAAGCGTCATATCTATCGTTGAAAACTCTATCGTTAAACATTGAGGCGATCGCTTCCGCTTGTCCATCTTCGCTTTCTTTTCGATCGACTGTGGGAAAAGGAGCGAAATACGCAACGAACTGTAAAGCAATCTGCAAAATGAAAGGTGCAAAAAGACTAGATGCTATCGCCTTTTTGCACCTGAATTGAATTCGCTTCGATCGAGCTAAATCAAGCGTTACCCATCATCGAATTGACAATCCGCTGCACAATTTGCACACCTGTAATTGCCTGCCAAATAAACAAGCCCAACACGATCATGTTCAAAATAATGTGCGTGTAGCGTGCCCAGTTTTGGCCTTTTTGCATGTAGGGCGACAGTGCCGCAGAAGTCGTAATCATTCCGGTCATGCCCAGTCCAACCAGCAAATGCGGACCAAAAAACAATTTGCCGTTGTTGATATAGGTGACGGCCATTGCGCCGATCGAACCCATCACCATCAGCGCCATCAAAATCGAGCCGATCTGAAAGTGGCGGACGTTGTAGCGGCCTTTAATCAGAGCTTTTTTCTCTTCGCCTTGGGCGGCGCGGGTGCGCTGAATTTGAACACCGAGATAGAGCGCGTAGATGCTCATGGCGAGCAGCACCCACATCAAAACCGGATGGATGAAGTTGAGCCAGGGTTTGATCGATTCGGGGAGGAAGTTCATGGTCGGGATCGGCAGGAAGCTTAAAACTTTATAAAAGTTAGTATATCGCCTCTATCCGGCGAAAGATGGCGATCGCCCCAATCCTCTGCGATCGCCTGTCTCAATACAGAACCATGAATCCACTGTGGGTCTATAATTCCTCTGCTAAGGAGAAATTGAGGGATGCAATGCAACTGAATCGTCGATCGCTGTTGAAATATTCGAGCCTGCTGGGTGCGGCTACGGTTGCCAGCGCGATGCGATCGCGTCTAGCGCAGGCGGATGAACCAGCCTTGACCATGCAGCTTGACTGGAAGTTGAACGTGCAGTTTGCCGGGTTGCTGCTAGCCGATCATTTGGGACTGTATCGCGATCGCAATCTCAACTTGGCGATCGAGCCTTGGCAGTCTGGGATGGTGGTCACTGATTTTGTGGCCGAAAATCCGCTGACGATTGGCTGTGTGGAGCAAAATTTGATTCTGGATGCTCAGGCGAATGGTGCGCCACTGAAAGCGATCGCCACAATGTTTCAAGCGTCACCCTATGCGCTGATGTGTATGCCGGACGGTCGGATTGATTCGTTCACCGATTTGATTGGCAAAAAAGTCGGTGTCCATGTGGACGGCATCAAAGTGATGGAGTTAGTCAAGGGCGTTAATGACTTGACCAATGAAGATATTGAAGTGGTTGAAATTCCCTACGAAGACAAGCTGGAACGTTTAGAAAGCGGTGAATTTGCCGCCATACAATGCTATGCCGTTGATGAACCCATTGCCTTTGCACAGCGCTTTGGTTCTGAACCGGAAATTTTGCACATGGATGACTACGGCTATCGGGCTTATGCTCAGGTGATTTTCACAACCAACACGGTTTTGGAAACAATGCCGGATCAGGTGAAAGCATTTTTAGAAGCAACATTTGACGGATGGAAACAAGCGATCGCTAACATTTCCAGCACCGCCCAACTCGTGGCCGAAACCTACGCCGAACCGGACAGCAAATACACAAATGTAGACTACCAAACCCGATCGCTCGACTTGGTTTCTCAGTACATCTTGCGCGGCATTTCTGAAGCGGAAATCGGCAGAATTTCGATCGATCGCTGGCAGCAACCGCCGATTTGATGGCGGAATACAACATCATTGCCACTGCTCCTGATCCGGCGAATTCACTGGATTTAAGCTTCTGGTCTTAAGGAGTAGCGATCGCGAGTTCTTTTGTCGCGATCGCGTTTCCGGCGATCCATCCGGTCGTCCAAGCGCTTTGAAAGTTGAAGCCGCCTGTTACGCCGTCGATGTCGAGAATCTCACCTGCAAAAAATAAGCCGGGACAGCAGCGACTTTCCATCGTTTTGAAATCGACTTCTTTGAGACGAACGCCGCCGCAGGTGACAAATTCTTCCTTGAAAATGCCTTTGCCGTGAATTTCGTAGCGGCTTTGGGTGAGCAGTTCAATCAGTTGATTAAGCTGTTTTTTCGAGAAGTCTGACCAGCGCGTTTCGGGTGCAATTTCGAGCTTGGTGATCAGATATTGCCATAGGCGACGCGGCAGCATGACCGGACAGTTGGCGAAGATCGATCGCTTCGGCAGTTGCGCTTTTACGGCGAGTAATTCCTGTCGCAATCTTTCTGGTTTGTCGATCGGCAACCAGTTAATTTGCAGCGTAGCCTGATAGTGCTGGTCGTGTAAAAGTCGCGCTCCCCACGCCGACAATTTGAGAATTGCAGGTCCACTTAAACCCCAGTGTGTGATTAGCAATGCGCCCGTTTGTTCCAGCGGTTTCTGATTAGGAATTAGCAGTTTCATCTGTGCAGATTCCACTGCCACGCCTGCGAGTTCGCGCAACTGAGAATCGAGAATGTTGAACGTAAACAGTGATGGCACGGGCGGCTCGATCGAATGTCGCAAACTTTGTGCGAGTCGGTGTCCGATCGCGCTGCTTCCAGTTGCCAAAAGCAAGCGATCGCACTTCAGCAGTTCACCCGATTTCAGCGCTAATTCAAATCCTGAAACGGTTCGTTGAACGGTTTCGACTGCGGCACTCGTTCGCACAATCACGCCCGCTGCAAATGCAAATCGGGTCAGGCAATCAATGATGGTTTCGGAACTATCTGTAGTGGGAAACATCCGGCCATCCGGCTCAATTTTGAGAGCAACACCGCGATCGCCAAACCAGTTCACTGTGTCTTGTGCCTGAAAGCGAGCCATTGCGCCGCGTAGCGCCTTGCTGCCTCTCGGATAATTCTGCACAAAGGCGGCAGGCTCAAAGCAAGCATGGGTGACGTTGCAGCGCCCGCCCCCGGAAACGCGCACTTTGCTCAACGGATGGCGCGTCGCTTCCAGCAGCGTCACCTGAGCTTGGGGATGATTTTCGGCGGCGGCGATCGCTGCAAAATAACCTGCCGCTCCGCCACCCACTACAACAATTTGCACCGTTAAAATACTTCAAAAAACTGCAATGATTCCATTCTAGCGAGATGAACGATCGATCGAATCCGATATTTTCTCGCCTCATTTTTGATTGGGAAATTAATTCGATCGAGCACGATCGTTCCGCACCTCGATCGATGCCTGGCAAGCGATCTATTCTTCG
>JAAUTJ010000329.1 GCA_012031475.1 Leptolyngbyaceae cyanobacterium SM1_3_5
GCGTATCTCCCCGGCGAAATTCGCCACGAATGTGGGATCAAGCGTTAATTTTTTGATGAAAAAATTGAAGATCGCTCGCTTTAGCGCACCGGAGGTACCGCTCTGTTTCGACGGGGCGATTTCTTTATGCTGGTTTTTTCCAATGGAAAGGACGCGAACCGCGCTATACTCCGTTGTGAAATTTGACTCCAATTTACAGCATGGTAGCGGTCGCAATTTTGGCAGCGGGAAAAGGAACCCGCATGAAGTCTCACCTGCCCAAGGTGTTGCACTCAATCGGCGGGCGATCGATCGTGCAGCGCGTCCTCGACAGCCTCGCCCAAATTCAGCCACAGCGCCGCTTGATGATTGTTGGCTACGCCGCTGATGCTGTCCGGGAAGCACTGGGCGACGAATCAATTGAATTTGTCGAACAAACGGAACAACTGGGAACCGGACACGCCGCCCAGCAGCTTTTGCCGCACCTGCAAGGATTCGAGGGCGATTTTGCTGATTTTGAATGGCGATGTCCCGCTCCTCCGCCCGCAAACGCTCAAACTCCTGCTGGACACGCACACCCAAAACGGCAACGCCGCCACGATTTTGACTGCCCAAATGCCCGATCCCAAAGGCTACGGGCGCGTATTTTGTGACGGCAGCAACCTCGTCACGCAAATTGTCGAAGACCGCGACTGCACGACTGCCCAAAAGCAAAATCGCCGCATCAATGCCGGAGTCTACTGCTTCCGCTGGTCAACCTTGGCCGCAGTTTTGCCGCAACTGCAAAGCAACAACGACCAAAAAGAGTTTTACCTCACCGATGCCGTCAGTCAGATGAGTCCCGTGATGGCGATCGACGTGGAAGACTATCAGGAAATTTTGGGGATCAACGATCGCCAGCAGCTAGCCGCCGCCTATGAAATTCTGCAAGCGCGAGTCAAAATCGACTGGATGCGAGCGGGCGTGACGCTGATCGATCCCAACAGCATTACGATCGATGACACCGTGCAGATTCAGCCGGACGTGATCATCGAGCCGCAAACGCATCTGCGCGGGCAGACTTCGATCGGGTCTGGCAGTCGGATTGGTCCCGGTAGCCTGATTGAAAATAGCGAAATTGGCGAAAATTCGACTGTTCTCTATTCGGTGATTACCGACAGTCGGATTGCGGACAATACGCGAGTGGGTCCTTATGCCCATCTGCGCGGTCATGCAGATGTGGGGAGCAACTGCCGACTGGGGAATTTCGTGGAACTGAAGAATGCCACCTTGGGCGATCGCACCAATGTCGCCCATTTGTCCTACCTCGGAGACGCAACCTTGGGAAGCAAGGTGAACATTGGCGGCGGCACGATTACGGCCAACTACGACGGCGTGAAAAAGCACCGGACGGAAATTGGCGATCGCAGCAAAACCGGAGTGAATAATTCGCTGGTCGCGCCGCTGAAGATTGGCGAAGATGTGACGATCGCCGCAGGTTCAACGATTACCGAAGATTTGCCAAATGACTGTTTGGCGATCGCTCGTGCCCGTCAGGTCGTCAAACCCGGATGGCGGCTCGGCGCTCAGCCCCAAGACGGATAGACCCGACGCACACAACCCGCCTGAATTGCATCGTTGAGCAGAGCCAGCAGGCGGCGATCGACTTCACTGACGCCTTCGGCAACGATGTGATTGATATGAGCTTCAGCAGCGGGGGAAAGTTCACCAAAGGCGATCGCCGTTCGTACCCAGGCTTCTAGCGATTTGGTCTGCATCGAATCGGGATATTCCAGCATCGGGTCTTGAGGCATCGAAAGCATCATAGGAATACAACCGTAGCGCAACTGTTTCCCGAAAAATATCATCGAATTTGTGTCCTTCATCACCGCTGCTCTACGGACAGCAAGGCAAAAAAAAGCGGGTGAAGCGATCGCTCCACCCGCTCAACACGGTTGATAGTAAGCTGATTCTATGCAGTAACCGTTTCTGCTGCTTCTGCCGCAGCCGCAGCCGGGGTAGATTGCTCACCTTCTTGCGGTCTTTGCCTTTGCGCTCAAAGGTGACGATGCCGTCAATCAGAGCGAACAGCGTGTCATCACCGCCACGACCGACGTTTTCACCGGGGTGAATTTTTGTGCCGCGCTGCCGCACCAAGATATTTCCGGCACGAACGACTTGACCACCATAGCGCTTGACGCCGAGCCGCTGGGCGTTTGAATCGCGACCGTTGCGCGTACTGCCTGTTCCTTTCTTATGAGCCATGATTTCTCCGTGTGAATAGAACGACGTGAATAGAACGATGCTTAAGCGTCTACGGCTTCCGTTTCAATGGTTTCCATTTCAACAGCTTCCATTTCAACGGTTTCCGCAGCCGGAGCCGATGCTGCCGCCGCGCCGATCGATTGCCCATTGAGCGTAATCGAATTGACGAGAATGCGGGTGAGTTCTTGGCGATGGCCGCGCTTTTTGCGCGTTTTTCTTCTTCGGCTTCATCTTGTAGACCAGCACTTTGCGACCGCGCATGTGCTTGAGGACTTTTGCCTCGATCGCTGCGCCTTCGACGGTGGGCTGGCCGACCGTCACGTCGCCGTCGTTCTCAACAAACAAAACGCGATCGATCGTCAGCGAACCGTCTTCGTCCACAGCCAAGCGGTTCACATCATAAAACCGACCCGGCTCAACCCGAAGCTGCGTACCGCCCATCTCAACAATTGCGTAAGCCATGATTTTTCCAATTTTGGCCGTACAGGTAGCTGGCGCAACCAGCATTTTGGACAAGACCTGATCCGAGCGCAATAAACAACCTTTCAATTATAGCTTAGCGATCGCTGCGGCTGAAGCTCAACGAAAAGCTGTTAGGAAACTGGCTGATTTTTGCAACCTCCCAAACAAAAATCGTTCACCTTCTGCCCTCTGCCTTCAAACCACAAAGCTCGTCGTATCACCCTGAGCCGCTTGCCAACTGCGAGCATCGTAATAAAGATCGGCCAGCGTAATGCTGTCAAAGGCTTCTTTGAGTTTTTGATGCATTCGCTTCCAAAGGGCAAACGTCACCCAATCTTCCGCTTCAGTCGTGGGCGATAGATGGGGTAGTGGTTCAATTGTTTCACCCACAGCCGTCAAAATTTGAGCGAGCGAAATTTGGCTGGGCGATCGCGCAAGCTGATAGCCGCCTTGTGCCCCGCGAATTGAATTCACAATTCCAGCCCGACGCAGATCGATTAATAGTTTCTCAAGATAGGGAGCGGGCAGATTTTGGCGAGCAGCAATCGATCGCACCGAGGCGGGCTGATGGTTCGGCTGCAAACTCAAGTCAAGCAAAGCTTTAACGCTGTAGTGTCCTCGCGTGGTTAATTTCATCAGCAATCCATCAGGAGGCAGTGCAGCAATCAAATCGATCGATCGGTTTGGAGTAAATCGATCGATTTGATGAACGGTTGAATAAAGAACTTAAAAAAATGCTTTTTACAGTGTAGGATGTTCAAAGCTGATTCGTGGCAAAAACAACAATATTTCTGTCGCTATCAGTTAGAATGCTTTTCTATAGACTCCTTGTTGCGTGTGAGTTAGGTTGATGAGTAAAAAGAAAAAGATCGAACCGCTAACGGGTGAAGCGCTCCTGACCAAGGTAAAGGAACTGGAGCATCTGAGCGAAAGAAAGAAAAAGCGCGGGAATGTGGATACTACACCGTCACCAAAAACGGCGTAGAGCGAGTGAACATGATGAAGTTTCTGAACGCGCTGATCGATGCTGAAGGCATTCAACTCGATGGCAAGCAGAACAACAATGGTCGCGGTGGACGCAGCGCGAGCTATCGCATCAGCGTTCAGTCCAACGGCAACTTGCTGATTGGCTCCGCCTACACCAAGCAGATGGAACTTCATCCGGGTGATGAATTTGAAATCTCGCTTGGGCGCAAACACATTCGCTTGCGGCAGTTGGATGGCGACGGCGTGATTGCCGCAGAGGTCGAAGAATAGTACGGATTGTGATTTGAGTCTCAATAAAATTAGCCGTCGCAGCAAAGCGCTTTTGATTAACCAAGTGCTTTGCTGCGATCGCGCTAGTCCAAAAGAGCAACCGATCGCTCGAAAAACGCCAAGCGCAAATTGCCTTGGCGTTCATTTTGTTGACAAGAATCGCTGCCAATCAAAGCGCTGGCTTACGAGTTGAGCGATTCGATCGCAACGACTTTTCTCAATCGAAAGTATTGGTTTGTCTGTCGATCGCTCACGGGCGTCAAGGCAAAAAGCTCCATGCCCCAATTTTGGGCATAGGCCTCAGCAAAAACTTTTGCTTCACCCTCAGATGAAGTTTGCAGCAGCAGTTCGTTCACCAGTTCCGTTGTGCCAGGAAACGCAAATTCAGCCAAGTACATCGTCAATACAACTCCTTATTAATGCGTGAATTAAAAGGACGATTCGGGAACAACCAGCGCAACTTCAGGAAAACCGATTGGTAAAGCGGGCTGAGTCGGAACGATCGCCAGCCTTTACCTTCTCTTCATGATAAATTTGCAGTCAAAATCAAATCAGGCGAGAAACACGGAGATTTCGATCGCGATCGATCGTGCGGTTCCACGCGAAAATCTCCGTAATCCAACCAAAAAGCTTCAAGAGCAGACACTCTTTTAATCAGAATATCTGGATTTGCAGCATCAATTGCTGAATTTTTGCGAAGACTCAAACAAGATCAAGCTTAGAAGCGATCGTGCGGCCAGGGAATCGTCGGGTCAGCCGCCAAATCACGCGCAACGGCGATCGCTCCGGCCTGATTCAAGTGGCTGGGATCGGCAAAGTTGCCGTTTTGCGTCGGCCAGCGCGAGCTATAGTCGCGAAACACAAAGCCTTCACGAGTTGCCAAAGTCTGCATCCGCTGCCGAAACTGCTGCTCAAAACTGCGTCTGGCCGGATCAAGATAGTCACGAGTCAAGGGTAGATTCACCAAAACGAGTGGAATCTGTTGACTGCGAGCAAACCGCGCAACGGCAACGGTGGCCGCCATCTGTTCACCATTCAGGTTAAACGGGACATAGCTGCTGTCATAGCGACCGGGAACGCGAGGCCGCGATCGATAATAGCTGGCCGGATCAAAGCGCGTGGCGATCGGTTCAAATCCGTTTGGCTGCAAGTTGGTCGCCACGCTAAAGGCGTTGACTTCCGGCAAATACAGATCTTCCTGATCGAGGCAAAGCTCCACATTGAACTCGACCTGACAGGTTTCCCCGGCAGAGGCGGCAGAAATTTGAATGGGGCGATCGCCCCGTGCCAGCGATCGATAGCCTTCCGAGGCGGCAATGCTGCGATAGGTTAGATCTGGGCGACCGCTGTTGAACGCTCGCAGGCCATCGCCCCAAATGATCAGGCGCGGAAGCTGGTCGGCAGTCAGAATTCGCGCCAACACGAGATCGATCACGCGAGCCGTTGCGCCATTAATGCTGAAGTTGTAGACCCTAAGCGGTGCATGTCCGCGCTCAATCAAAGCTTGCTCTAGGGCGGCGGGATCAATGCCCTGAAGCGATCGCGAACTGCCGACGATCAGCACGTCCGGTCGTCCCTGCGTCCGCAAATACTGTTCATACAGCCAGATTTGCTGATCCAGTCGATCGCTGCCAAAGCTGGACTGCGGCGGACGAAGCGCCTGCGGCTGAGCGTTTGCCTGCGCTGCATTCACCGGAGCGGGAACACTCACAGCCGTATCGCCCTTCAGCACCAGCGGAAGGGGAGTGAGCATCGTCAGCTTCATCAGCAGTGCGACTAAAACCGTGCCGCTCATCTTGGCGATTGCAAATCGGCATCTTTATTATCGCGTGATTTTTGGGTGTCGGGTGTCGGGTGTCGGCAGGAAGGAGATTGGGGGTAATGGATGAGTCGCGGCTCGATCGATTTCCCACGAAGCTGACGTGCAAGTTTGAACTGATCGAATCGTGATGCTTCAAACCCGCTTGAGTTCAACCGTCATTCAGCGTATAAAGTTCTGATGCGGTTTCTGCAATTCCAGG
>JAAUTJ010000330.1 GCA_012031475.1 Leptolyngbyaceae cyanobacterium SM1_3_5
AATTTTATTACGCAACAGTAATACCGCTACTTGACGTTCGGTAATGGTAATGGCGCGTTGCAACGTACTTTGACGCAATTGCAATACATTACGTACCTTATCCCGTACCTGTTGACGTAATTCCTGTACACGTTTCATCGCCACATGATCGATCAGTTCATCATCGGTAAAAACTACGTCATCAACAGGAATATGCGTCGATAATGATGCGGTGGTACCATCATGTCCATGAGTACTAATACCATCGTTGTCATGGATATTGTTCGATGGAAGACAAGCGACGTAGTTATCGTTATATCGAGACAAATACGCATGAAACGCCTCATCTGAAATCGGTTGAACAATCCTTTGAATATTTTGACACAAGCTATCTGAGCAATCGGCAAATAGTTTTTGTTGCTTTACTACAACGTCAATACTATTATGATTATGGTTCGTCGTCGATGGTTGCTTTTCTTTGAATTTCTTGCTTCTCTCTCTCGTGCTCCTCCTCTCGCTGCCGCTGCTGCCGCAACCCGCCGCCGCAGGTTCGCCCGATGCCGCCCGACAGCTTCCAGTCGGAACGATTTTGCAGGTCTTGAGACGACAAAGCAGCAATCAGCAGCGCTGGGTGCAGGTGCGCGTTTGCACACTGCCAGATGCGCCCGCAGTGGGAACGCCCGCAACGGCGATCGACAAGCTCAACATCAAACCGGGCGACACAGGCTGGCTGGCCGAAGCGACTGCTGCGCCGCTCGTTACTCCGACTGCCGCGATCGAGCAGGGCGCTTGCACGCCCGCCGCTGCGCCGCCGTCTAATCCTTCCCCTGCTTCAACTCCAGCAGGGAACCAGGTAGACTGAAGCCAGATAGACTGAAGAAAGAGAAGAAGTTTGAGTCTTGCCAGGTTTTAAACGTCAGCGGTTTCATATGCCAGAGAGTCCTTGCCTGAGCGTGGCTATCGATCGCCTCACCGCAGCCCGACCCGATCACTACGCGATTTGGGTGTTGCAGCCGCCCTATCCCAGCGGCTACGGCCATTTCGATCGAATTTGGCCGGAACCGCTGACGCAAATTTGGCAAACCTGGCACAGTTTGTATTCGATGCGCGGCCTGCCAGAAATTCCCCGCATTCCCGTTGAGTATGCGGTCGCCCCGCCGCCGATCGCCACCAATGTGCCGCCGAATCTTCCCCCCGCCAGCCAAAGCAGCCGCGTCATGCAGCAGTTGGGCGTCTCGCTGTGGAAATGGCTGTTTGACGGACCGATTCAAAGCAGCTTCGATCAAAGTCGCGGCATGGCGATCGGTCAAGGACTGCCGCTGCGCTTGCGGTTGGACATTCGCGACCCCGATCTAATCTCGCTGCCCTGGGAAATTATGCAGCCGCAGGAAGGAATGCAGGCCGTTTCGCTCAGTCCGCAGTTGCTGTTTAGCCGCACCAGCAGCGCGGTTGAGCCATTGCCCGACTTGCGATCGGAACAGAGCCTCAACATTTTGCTCGTCCTGGGCTTGGAGCAAGACGGACAAAGCAACGCTCGGCTCCAGCTTGATGAAGAAGCCAGTGCCCTGTCGCAAATTTTGCAGCGATCGACCCTGGAGCAGTCCACCGATACGGCTACGGCTGCGCCGCCCTGCCGCTGTCAGGTGAAAACGCTGTTGCAGCCCAGCGCTACTGAACTGGCGCAGCACCTCGAAACCGAACAGTACAACGTCTTTTTCTATTCGGGGCATGGCGAAGTCGGCGCGGATGGCGGCCTGCTGTTTCTAGCCGACGATGCAACGATGAACGGCACGGAACTGGCGCAGGTGTTGAGCCGCTGTCGCGTCAAGCTGGCCGTATTCAATTCCTGCTGGGGCGCACAGCCCGACGAAACCCAGAAAAAAGCGATGCCGCGATCGAGTCTGGCCGAAGTGCTGCTGCATCACGGCGTTCCGGCTGTGCTGGCGATGCGCGATTCGATCGAAGACCGCGAAGCGCTCAGCTTCATTCAGGTGTTTGCCCGCGAACTGGCGCAGCGCAAATCGATCGATCGAGCGGTGGCGATCGCTCGTCAGCATTTGCTCACCGAATACAAGTTCAACTGGCCTGCCTGGACGCTTCCCGTGCTTTACATGCATCCGCAGTTTGACGGCGAACTGATTGCGATCGATCGCAGCCGGACGGTGTTCGCGAAAAGATGGCCGCAAACCGCCGACGCCAACGGCAATTTTGCGATCGCTGGTTCCGCCCTCCAACACCTGCTCGATGCAGGGCGGCGTGATCCGAATTGGCCGCAACGAAAACAACGATTTTATCGTGCGCGAAGAAGGCGTATCGCGAGACCACGCCATGATCGTCCGCACGGCAATGGGCAATGGCGCACAGCCTGCTTATTTCTGCGCGATTCGTCTCGCTATGGCACTTATGTCGCGGAGTCGAACGGCTGGCATCTCGTCCATCAGCGCGAAATTCCGCTGCGATCGAAAATGCAGCTAAAATTTGGCAGCGAAGATAATTCGCCGTATGAGTTTGTGATTCACGAGCCAGCGGCGAACTGAGCTTAACTTTGCTCTGCGTCATTTGGCGGAGATTTCAACCAGTTGCGGAACTGGTCGAGTTGGGAATGTAGGTACGTAACGTTAACCCCTAGATGATTGGGCATTAGGAGCAGGTCATGGCAGATTCGATGTTTCCCGCGCAGAAATTGAGCAAGATTTGCTGCAACTCGTTTTACAAGAGCAGGTGCAGTATCCTTGGAATCCGGCTGAGTCCGAAGCGTTTTTTGCAGGCATTGAAGCGGCAACAGCGGACGAGTGGGAAACCGGAGAACTTGCGGCACGGGGAAACGCGATCGCCAGCCAGCTTGATTCGCTTTGGGCAGCGATCGATCAAACCGCGATCGATCAAACCGCCGCGCATCCGCAGGTTGCCACGCTGTTTTCGCGAGTGGCAGGCCGCGTTCCGCAGCAAATTATCGCGGGCATCGTAGCGCGATCGCAGCAACTCATCACCGCAAATCTGTCGCTGACCGAGCAGATGGTGCAGTGCGTACAGGAATTTGTCGCGGACTGTAACCCCGAAGATCTGCTGCTGACCAGCCGCAAATTTGCCGTTGTGCGATCGCGCAGCACCACAAACGGCTTTGTGGATACCGCTTTGCAGCAGGTGCGCGAAGCCGACTGGAGCGAACTTTCGGCAGGAGAGCAAGCCTTTTTGAGTCTGGCGATTGCTCACGCCGCCCTAACAGATGACGCTAAGACTGGCGACGCGAAGACCAACGACGCTAAGGCAGGCGAGTAAAGCGAGTTGCGAAGTTCGAGGGGCGATTGGGCGAAAGCGCTCTGGCTTTGAGAATCGCCGCCGCCAGAAATGCGTAAGACAAGACGCCAAACGATCGCCCAGCAACGACAATACTAAAACACCCCGGTCGCATTCCAGAGCGCATGTAAAATTGCCGCACTGAGATAGCCGACTCCCAAAATTCGCCACCGATGATTTGGCTTCAGCACGCTCAGGCCGATGAAATAGCCAAAGTAGCCGCTGTAGGCCATGTGTCCGGCCACAAGTCCCAGGATGCGCGGAATCAGCAGTTGCAGCCCCAACAGTTCACCAGACTGGACAGGCAGTGAGGATTCTTGCGCGATCGCCGGAACATACTGCCGCAGAGTTTCAATCAGCGCAAAGCCGACCGCAGCCGCCGCGCCCAGCAAAATGCCGTCTAAAGGTTCGCCCACCTCGATCGATTTCCAGCGGCGCGGCAAAATCGGCGTCAGGGCACACAGGACGAGAACCGGAATCGCTTTAAGCAGTTCTTCCATCAAGCCCGCGCCAAAAAACATCCGCACGAGCAAAGCCGGAAACGCGATGATTTCGCCTTCTTGGGGCACGGCTCCCGGCAGCAGTTCGCGAAACACAAAGCCAAAGAGGGTGAGAATCGGGCTGAGCAAAATCAGCATGACGCTCACAGCCACACCCACCAGCAGCCACCAGGGTTTGTGTTTGCCGCAAAGCTGATAGACAAAGTAGAACGCTGCGCCCGCCAGATACGCCGCCAGCAGCAGATTAAACGCTTCTGGCCTGCCGATCGCCACAAACAAAGACACCACAAACGCCACGTTCAAAATTGCCGGAACCAAAAAGGCTTTGCGCGTCAGGTCGCGCCCGGTCGAAACGATCGGCAAAAGCTGGCTGAGCGTGACCCGATCGGGCGGCGCGATCGATTGAGCGGGCGCGATCGACTGGGCAGGCGCGATCGACACGGGCTGCTCAAAGATAAACTGCGGTTCGCCCAAGCCTAAAGCAATCCGATCGCCATCTTGCAGCAGCCGACAGCCGGAAACGCGCTGGCCGTTGACAAACGTGCCGTTGGCGCTGCTCAGGTCGCAAATTTGCCAGCCAAATTCGATCGCGCAAACTTTCGCATGTTGCCGCGAGATGCCGCCAAACAACTGCGAGTCGAACACAATTTGACATTGCGGATCGCGCCCGATCAGGATGTCTGACGCATCGAGCGGGATGAGGGATGTGCCTGTGGCGATCGCAGCGGGCAGTCGTCGCAGGCGGGCTGAAGAAACAAAAGTCATACGCAACAAAAAGAGCAGCATTGTCGCCGCTCTTTCACAATACGATTAGAGATTCACCTTTCACTAGAGATTGGCGCGAGCATCGCGCACAGCCGCAAAGAAGCACCCGATCGTCAGCGGAATGCTGAGCGCCAAAGTGACAGCGGTTGCCACCGTGCCCCACTGTGGCGCACCCGAAGAAAGCTCAAACACTGAACCGACAGCGGCAATTCCCGCGATGCAAGATCCGGCAAGAAATGCGCCGCTTTTGGGAGTCATCATGGTGAGATTTTCCTTATGCGATCGGTTTGACAGCCTGAGCCGAAAAGCCATGCTTGGCAAGCTCTTGATTCAGCGCCAAAGCGTTTTCGACGCGATCGACAAACATGATGCCGTTCAGGTGGTCAATTTCGTGCTGAATGACTCGCGCCAGCAAACCTTTGGCCGTAAAGCGCTGAAGCCGTCCGTTTTCGTCTTTGTAGGACACTTCCACGACTTCCGGGCGCGTCACGTCGAGAAACACATTGGGAATGCTGAGACAGCCTTCTTGGATGACGCAAACGTCGCGGCTTTCCTGCTTGATTTCTGGGTTGATCATCACGATCGGCGGGGTGGCCGCTTCTTCGAGATTGATGTCCACCACAAGAATTTGCTTGCTCAGCCCAATTTGCGGAGCCGCAAGGCCGATGCCGTCTTCGCTGTACATCGTTTGCAGCATGTGCTTGGCAAGCTGCCGCACATCGTTATCAATCTTGCTGATGCGCTTGGCGGGCTGACGCAGGACTCGATCGCCCAGATAGTGCAGCTTTAGGGGAGCCTTTGCCAGCTTTTTCTTTTCAACCAAAATTTGAGAGGTCATGGACTCGCAAACAAACGCAACTGTTATTGCTTCATTTTAATCAATCTTGTCCCTGTAAGGGAAGTGGATGCAGCGTAGGAATTGCTTCAGTCAAGAACGCTGACGAAATAGCTGTTGCAGCCGAATTTTACTAGCCACATACAGCGGCAACTGGTAATGCTCGGCCATCAGCCAAAACACCATGAGAAAATGAATCGTAAACGTACCGATCGCCCAAGCAATGGGAAACCACGCCCAAGTGCTATCCGGCAAGGGCGGGAACGTGTAGGCCGACAGCCACACCAAGGTCGGCGGCAGCACCACTAAGACCGTACTGACCAGCCAGATTACCGCCGTCAAATTAAACTCGTCGCGGTGGGCAACCTGCCAGGTGCGGCCATTCCAACGCCACGACATCGGCTGCGAACTATCCACAACTTGTAGCGACTGGTCGTTCAAGTTTGCCGTAAAAATGTGCCGACAAAAAATCGCAGGCAAACGCATCCATCAGCGTCAATCCGGCGATCTGCCCGTGACGGCAAACCGGACACAAATACTGGCCTTGAAAATTTAGCGGCCTGAGTTCGCGGGTTGCAGTTTT
>JAAUTJ010000331.1 GCA_012031475.1 Leptolyngbyaceae cyanobacterium SM1_3_5
TCATCGGCGTTGAGTGAGTGCCGGCTGCTCAAGGCCGAAGCTTGAACGTCGTCGAACTGCTGCTCGATCGCGGTGCCGACCCGGATCAGCGCGACAGCAACAACTGGACAGCGCTGATTTGGGCTGCGGAAGAAGACCAGCTTGAAGTCGTCGAACGCCTCAAGCAGTTTCGATCGCGATCGCGTTGAGGCGGGGCGATCGAGTCAAACAAAAACAGGCCGCAGTCTTTTTGAACTGCAACCTGTTTTTTGAGTTTTAAGGTTCGATCGCGCTAGGGCTTCATGCTTTCGCGTACCAGTTCTTCACGCTCTCCAACACGCCGATCGTCATCAGCGAACACCGCGTTGTAGACGAATCCAGCCAGCAGCGCACCGACGATTGGAGCCACCCAAAACAGCCAAACCTGGCTAAACAGTTCAGCCCCCGCAAATATTGCCACTCCCGTGCTGCGAGCCGGATTGACCGAAGTGTTGGTGACAGGAATGCTAATCAGGTGAATCAGCGTCAGGCACATGCCGATCGACACGGGTGCAAATCCTTTCGGAGCGCGATCGTCCGTCACGCCCAAAATCACTGTCAGGAAGAAGAACGTCAGCAGCACCTCGGTCAGCAAGCAGGCAAACAAACCGTAGCCACCTGGAGAATGATCGCCAAAGCCGTTGGTTGCCAGGGGATTAGAACCTGCTAGCTCAAAACCTGCTTTGCCACTGGCAATCAGGTAGATCGCGCCGCCTGCAACGATCGCGCCCAGCACTTGCGAGACAATGTAGGGCAGCAAATCACCAGCGGGAAAGCGCTTGCCTGCCCACAGGCCAAAGGAAACGGCTGGGTTAAAGTGTCCGCCTGAGATGTGACCGACCGCATAGGCCATCGTCAGCACGGTTAGCCCAAAGGCCAGCGACACGCCCACCAGTCCAATTCCCAAGGGAAACTGCGTGTTGTCCGCGATCGTGGCACCCTCACTGGTAAAAGTTGCTGCCAACACAGCGCTACCACAGCCGCCTAGAACAAGCCAAAACGTACCGAAAAACTCGGCAATACAGCGTTTAATCAATGGCATCTCGATCCCTCCAAATTCAGTTAAAACCTGCTGTTTAGCGAGCGATTCAAACAAAAAATCAGTCGCTTTTTCCGTTTAGAAAAATGCTTGAAAAGCACAAACTGCCTGCGATCGAAACGAACTCATTTCAACCGCCTCGGCTCCCTGGAACACGAAAGGCAACTTAGCCCGAATCACAAACAAATCTTCGTCTTTCAGACTTTTTTCTCAGCAGATTGATTCAATAATAGTTTGAATGATGCTGTCACAAAGCTGGAGTTCACTTAAGGTTTATTTAATCATTTATCGCTGGCTCCGCCACTTGTCAGAGCAGTTTTCATTTGCCTCTAGCGACCGATTTGATTAACGTACTGCGGACAGTAGGTGTGAATGGCGGCGACGTTGACGGCAGCATCAAAAGCCGCAGGCAGGCCGCTTTGCACCTGAACCGATCGAATCTGCTGCAAGCTGCCGCCGCTGCTTAAAAAACGGGCAAATTGTCGTGCTGTAGGCCAAAAGCTGCTGGCGATCGATCGACTCGCTGTATTCGATCGCAGCGGGACTGGCGATGTTCAAAAATGCCTGCCAAAATGCGCTTTGCGCTGGGTCGGACAGCGGTGCTTGCTGCTCAATAAGCTGCACCTGTTGCTGACAGTATTCGTTCAGGGTTACAAGCTGCCCCACCTGATTGACGATCGATCGTCCGCCTAATTCACCCACGCTGCAAATTCCATAAGGGTCAGGCGCAACTGCTTCGGAAGCTTGCGCCCGTGTGGAAAACAGCACGAACAGTCCAATCAATAAAAACCGCACAAACAAAGTGAATTCAGATTGGTCTTGATTCTACCGAATCAAGCTGATTTTGAGGTCTTGCCATCAGCAGCAGGGGAGTTGCGATCGAAGTCGCTGCTGGACATGTAAAGACTTTCTAGCGTCCAGCCTTGGGCATCAGTGGCGATCGGCCACTCGACGGCACGACCTGCCTGCTTCGATCGATTGGGGTTGTGCTGCGCCATTGGTTTTCCATCAGTTCCAGACTTTACAGCGTAAGGGTTGCGAAGCGCAATCGCCTCTAGCGGAAGACACACTACCGCTGAATCGATCGGTAAACGGCGGGCAGTTGCCACCAGGGAACATGAGGAAACTCATGATGTTCGCGGTGATAGCCGAAGTGGTAGCAGGTGATGAACGACCAGAAGGTGGGCAGTGCCGTTGTCGAAGCGCGGAACGGTTCTTCGTAGCCGCCTTGCGGTTCACGATGCGGACGGTAGGTGCCGAAGTAGAATAGCTGAGCCGAGCTTGCGATCGAAGGAAAGACCCAAAACAAATTCAGATTTTGCTGCGGGATATGCAGCAGTCCGTGCAGCGAATGATAGATCGCAATCAGGCCAATAATTCGCCACCAACTCCAGTAATTTTTCATAAAGGTGAAGTACCAGGCAAAGAAATTCCTGCCTTGACCATCATGAAAATCTGGGTCGCGATCGCTAGCCGGATGATAGTGATGCTGCCAGTGCGTTTTTAACAGTTTCTCAAACGAAAATAGAGCATAAAGCTGAAGCGCGATCGCGCCAATTAAATTATTAATTTTAGGATTTTTGCTGTAGACAACGCCGTGCATGGCATCATGAGCCGTGATAAATAATCCGGTATAGAGAAACATCTGCACCAGCATTGCTAAAACAACTGCGGCGATCGGCATTTGCGCCACATTTGCCGTCAGCAAAAGCGTTAAACTGCCCGCCCAAATGAAGAGAATTGCCAGCGCTACGATTAAACCTTTTGCTCCGGTTTGACGATCGGTCGATCGATCAATGACGGTGGCAGGAATGGGGGGGGGAGAGGAAATGGCAGTCACATTAAGCTCCAAGAAGTCGATCGAGACTTGAACAAGGGAAATTGATGCGTCAAATTTAGTTCTCTGAACAAGGCCGATTTAGTCAGTAATTGCTGATCAACTTTACAAAGTTTAACACTCAGCCTCCCTGTTCCGTCTCAACCATTAGCGGCAATCTTGACTTGTTTTTGGCCGACTCACATCTGTCGAAAGCTGAAGCCTGTGATCGTACATACAGACAGCAAACCTCGCTTTTGGTAGAGGTTGCATCAGTGGCGATCGCGGTTCATGAAAGAAGGACTTCAACACATTGGCAGATATGGCTCCTACAGCACTGATTACAGGCGGTTCTCAAGGCATCGGGCGCGAAACAGCCCTGCTGTTTGCCAGCAAAGGCTACAACATTGCGATCGCAGCGCGGAACGCCGAGCGGCTGGAAGCGGCGGCAACTGAAATTCGCAGGCAGGGCGTGGAAGTGCTTGCCCATCCTGCCGACACTCGCGATTTTGGACAGGTGCGATCGCTGGTGGAAGCCACTCAGTCGCAGTTTGGCGCGATCGACGTGCTGATCAACAACGCGGGCATCTACTGCTCTGGCCCAACTGAAGCCTTTTCGCTGGACGACTGGCACACGATTCTCGACACAAATTTGTGGGGCTACATCCACACAATTCACGCGGTTTTGCCCGCAATGGTCGATCGCGGTAGCGGCACGATTATCAACATCAGTTCGATCGGCGGCAAAGTTCCGGTTCCCTACCTGACCCCGTACTGCACCAGCAAATTTGCGATCGCAGGCTTGACCGAATCGCTGCACAGCGAACTAGAACCCAAAGGCGTTCACGTCGGCGGCATCTATCCCAACGTCATCAAGAGCGACTTCATGGAGCGAGCCGTGTTTCGCGGCAAAGATGCGTCGGATGCGACCGCTCGCCGCGAGTCAGTTGAATCAGGTTTTGGCTGCGCCGATCGTGGAGAAGCCCGCAGATGTCGCCAAAGCCGTTTGGGAAGCGGTTGATCAGCGCAAAAAAGAAGTCGTCGTCGGTTCGGCCAATGTTTCGATCGCCTCTCATCGCTTGATCCCCGGTGCAATGCAAGCGCTGTTTCGCCGCACCTTCAAGCTGCAAGATAGCTGGAAGTAAAAGTAGGTAAGGATGAGGGATGAGAGCAAGCTGGATGCATTGATGCTTTGCTGCTGAGTTGCTGTCCAACCCATCTTCAGACTGACAGGAAATTGGGCTGATAGGAAAGTAGTCTGCATCGATCGCATTGCGCTTTCAGGCGGCGATCGCCCCATCTCACGACCAAAACTGCGTCACGTCATAGCCTAGTTCCACGAGCATTTGCCGGAGCAGCGGCAAACTGAGGCCGATTACATTGGTGTGACAGCCTTCCAGCTTTTCCACAAACAAGCCGCCTTTGCCTTCCAGCGCAAAGCATCCGGCACAGTTGAGCGGTTCGCCCGTCGCGATGTAGGCTTCGATTTCGCGATCGCTCACGTCGGCAAACTGCACCCACGTGACGCGGTAGCGCACCAAGGTTTTCTGCTGCGTTTGATCAATCAGGACATGGCCTGTGTAAAGTTCACCGACGCGACCGCGCATCTGCTGCCAGCGGGCGATCGCCTCGCTCACATCTGAGGGCTTACCGTGAATGTCGCCATTGAACGCCAAAACCGAATCGCAGCCCAAAATCAGCGAATTCGATCGCATTTGAGCAACTGCCTCAGCCTTACCTTGCGCCAAGGTTTGCACAAGATCGGCAGCATTGCGGCTGACCACTTGCGATTCATCAAAGTTGCTGGGATGAACGATCGCCTCGATCCCCGCACTTTGCAGCAGGCGGCGGCGGGCAGGCGAGGCAGACGCAAGGATGAACGGAGGGAGCAAGGGAGTGGGGAGTGGGGGTTAGGGAGTGGGTAGACAGCCTGGATTTAGCCCGGATGCTGATCAAATCGATTTTACTGCCCTAACCCCTAGCCAGTACAGACGCAAGACCTCGCATCTCTAAAACACCGAGAAGGAATCTGCGATCGCTCGCATTTTCGTTTGTAGTTTCTGCCAGCGCGATTCCGTCGTGGAAATATTGAAGGTGAACAGTTGGCCGCGCCGAACGACGACGCTGGCGAGATTGTGGCGCAGTTGGTTCGGCAGTTTGACGGCGTATTCCAGCAGATAGTAGGTCACGTCGCCAAGCTGACGCGCTTCAGCGTTGACCAGTTCGGCTTCGCGACCGAATCGGCGGGGCGATCGCATTCTTGGACAAGCGATAGCCGACTTCGCTGGGGCTGCCCAGTTCTTCTAGAGTTTTGCCATCGGGAACGGGACTGATGACAACGCTGACGTTTTCCGTTTCCTGAATCAGATCGTGAAAAACAATGTCGGGACCGTCGTTGACCTGCACAGGAACCCAGCCGACCGGATAGAGAAACTGGTAGCCGTCCAGGCTATCGACATAGCTTTTTAGCCCGGACGTGGCCGAGGCGCAGCTTTGTAAACTCAAACTCAACACGAGGAGGACAACGATCGCAATTCGCCTCAACATCACTCAATCCCTTCATCCGCTGAATGCCGTCTAACATTCTCCCATCAACTGCGGTCATCGCGTTGAGATTCGTGCGCCTTGGGGATCGATCGCCAAAATTTGCACTTGGGGATCAACTCCGATCGCCTGCCAAGCCTCGCGCATTGCCGTTGCCACATCGGAAGCCCGATCGTCCGCTGCCAAAGCCAGCAGCGTCGGTCCCGCCCCGCTGATCACCAATCCGTAGGCTCCGGCTGCAAGGGCAGCTTGTTCGATCGCGTCATGGCAGTGCTTAGAGCACTGCGAGGCGCACGCGACCAGCAACAAAGCCGTCACGCTTCGTTGCATGATCGCTACGATTGGCCGCCGCGCGCCGGACTCAAAATCCTGGACAATCGACGCTGGCGAACGCCGACACTTCGCACTCGGCCCGGACCTCCGTGCCGGCCAGCACCGGCACGCCCGGCCGACGCAGCAATTCGAATTGCAGGTTCTGTCCGACGATCTGACATTCCGGCGCGAGATCGTCGGCCGTCGTCTCGGTCAGGCCGACGGCGT
>JAAUTJ010000332.1 GCA_012031475.1 Leptolyngbyaceae cyanobacterium SM1_3_5
CGGCGCCAATCTGGCGTAGAAAACCAGTGACACGCTCTTCGACGCCCTCCAGCATCAGCATGCTGGTTTTGTCCCGAAAAAACTCGGCTATCGAAGCCATTGATTCCTGCAATGTCGACTGAATCGAGGGGCGATGTTTGAGCAGGGCGCGAAAGGGCTGCGCGTCGAAGCGCAGCAGAACGCTTTGCTGGAGGGCCATACAACTGGCTGGATACTCGTCGCTCTGGCGTAACAGCGGCAGCAGGGCGATGCATTGTCCGGGCAGAAAGAAGCTGAGCACGGCCTCTTTGCCGGCCTCGCTCAGGCGAAAGACCTTGCAGGCCCCCTCCTGGACCAGGAAGAAGCCGCGGTAACTTTCACCTTCGTGGAAGACAGCCTCGCCGGGCTGGAAATGCAATCTGCGACCGATTTTGTCGACTGCCTCTCGATCTGCGGCGCTCAGCCGGTCGCGAAAATCTTCATCTGCGGCGCAGTCAACTCCCCAGCACTTTCCCCAGTCGGGTGATCGAAATGGCTCACCGCTGCCTGCAAACTCCGCCGCCCGATCCAGATACGAATCGGCTGGATCTGACGCATCTCAAGGTCTATACGATCGACGATGAAAGCACGAAGGAAATCGACGATGGCTTGAGCCTGGAAACTTTGCCGGACGGGATTCATCGGCTGTGGATTCACATTGCCGACCCGACGCGCTACGTTTTGCCCGGAGATGAGCTTGATCTCGAAGCCCGCCGCCGCTGCACAACGGTTTATCTGCCGACGGGCATGATCCCGATGTTTCCGCCGGAGTTGGCGACGGGGCCGATGAGCTTGGTGCAGGGACGGCTTTGCACTGCCCTCAGCTTTGGCGTAATTTTGGACGAATCGGGCGCGATCGCAGACTTTGAAATTCACGCCAGCCTGATCAAGCCGACCTACCGCCTCACGTATGAAGATGTCGATGAAATGCTCGACTTGGGCGTTGAGGCAGAAGCGGAATTGGAAACGATCGCCCAGTTTTCCAAGCTGCGGCACAAATGGCGGCATCAGCAGGGCGCAATCACGATTCATATGCCCGAATCGTCGATTAAGGTGCGCGATGACGAAATCACGATCGACGTGCTGGACGATTCGATCTCTCGCCGCTTGGTCGCGGAAATGATGATTCTGGCGGGAGAAACTGCCGGACGCTACGGTCAGGAACACGGTCTGCCGCTGCCCTATCGCGGACAGGCGCAGCCGGAACTGCCGCCCGAAGAAGAATTGGATGCTGCTGCCGTCTGGCCCCGTCCGCGCCAGTGCGATCCGCCGCTGTATGCCGCGCAGCGAAATGAACATCACGCCCGTCCGCCACGCTAGCCTCGGACTCGACACCTACACACAGGTGACATCCCCAATTCGCCGCTACACCGATTTGCTCAGTCACTTTCAGATCAAGGCGCATCTGCGCGGCGACGATCTACCGTTTGATGCCGAAACGCTAAAAGAACTGGTGCAGGCGGTTAGCTCGACCGCTTACGAATCGGTGTTGGTGGAGCGACAGACCAATCGCTATTGGGGCTTGGAATATCTGCGGCGCAACTCTGATGAAGTTTGGAATGGCCTGCTGCTGCGCTGGCTGCGCGAACATGAAAACCTGGGACTCGTCCTGCTCGAAGATTTGGCGATCGAACTGGCGATGCGCTTTACGCGATCGTCAACGTGGGCGATCGGCTGGAATTAAAAGTCACTTTCCGTTGATCCCCGTCAAGATGTCGTGCAGTTCAGCGAATGCAAGCCAGAAATTCAGCCTGCTGTCTCTTAAGCCTTTGCTCCTCGATCGCTGCCCCGACCCCTGACACCCGACACCCGCCTGTAGTACACTCAACGCCAAAGTGATTGCAAGGAGGAAGGATGCAACCTTTTCGCGTTGGCGTTGCGGGACCTGTGGGGTCGGGGAAAAACGGCCTTGGTGGATGCGCTGTGTAAGGTGATGCGCGATCGCTACAGCATTGCCGTTGTCACCAACGACATTTACACGCAGGAAGACGCGCAGTTTTTAGTCAGAAGTCAGGCGCTAGAGCGCGATCGGATCATTGGCGTGGAAACGGGCGGCTGTCCGCACACGGCGATTCGCGAAGATGCCTCCATCAATCTGGTGGCGATCGAGCAGCTTGAACGGCAGTTTTCCCTCGATCTCGTGTTTGTCGAGAGCGGCGGCGATAACTTGGCTGCGACCTTCAGCCCGGAACTCGTGGATTTGACAATCTACGTGATCGATGTGGCCGCAGGTGACAAAATTCCGCGCAAGGGCGGACCGGGGATCACGCGATCGGATTTGCTGGTGATTAACAAAATTGACCTTGCGCCCCTAGTCGGTGCCGATTTGAGCGTGATGGATCGCGATGCGCGGAAAATGCGGATCGATCGTCCGTTTGTCTTCACAAATCTTAAAGTGCAGCAGGGATTGGGGGCGATCGTAGACTTTATCCGGCTGCACATGGGTGAAATTACGGAAAATCTCGCCTCAGCGGGATGACAGAAAAGCTTAAAACAATCCGTTTTGTAACGCACGATACGATCGCGGATTTTTACCCCTCGTAATATCACTGCTATTCAAACCACTCCACTTACGACTCAGCTTCGATCGAGGCTGCAAGAGATCATGACTAGCCAATTTGGGCGACGCAAATTTTTGGTTTACGGTTCGGCTGCACTGGGTACGAGCTTGCTGATGAAGGCTTGTGCGGCTCCTCCCGCTGAAGACACCGCCGCAGAATCTCCCGCAGCAGGTTCATCGCCCGCCGCCGCCAGCGGTGACACGATCAAAGTGGGCATTCTCCACTCGCTCAGCGGTACGATGGCGATCTCGGAAAAGAGCGTCGTCGATGCGGAACAGCTTGCGATTAAGGAAATCAACGCCGCTGGTGGCGTTTTGGGCAAGCAGATCCAGGCCGTTGTGGAAGATGGCAACTCGGACTGGCCGACCTTTGCCGAAAAAGCCGCCAAGCTAATCGATGAAGATCAAGTTTCTGTTGTCTTTGGCTGCTGGACTTCGGCCAGCCGCAAAGCCGTTCTGCCCGTGTTTGAATCGAAGCAGCATATGCTCTGGTATCCGGTTCAGTACGAAGGTCAAGAGTGTTCGCAGAACATTTTCTACACCGGAGCCGCGCCCAACCAGCAGATCGAACCCTCGGTAGACTGGCTCTTGGAAAACAAAGGCAAAGAATTCTTCCTGGTCGGATCGGACTACGTGTTTCCCCGCACGGCGAACACGATCATCAAGGCGCAGCTTGCAGCCAAAGGCGGCACAACAGTTGGTGAAGACTACCTGCCGCTGGGCAATACCGAAGTCACGCCAATCATCGCCAAAATCCGGCAGGCGTTGCCCAACGGCGGCGTCATCTACAACACGCTGAACGGCGACAGCAACGTCGCTTTCTTCAAGCAGATGCAGGGCGCAGGCTTGACGGCAGACCGCTATCCGGTGATGTCGGTGAGCGTGGCGGAAGAAGAAGTGCAGGCGATCGGCAAGGAATATCTGCTCGGTCAGTTTGCCGCCTGGAACTACTTCATGACGGTCGAAACTCCGGCCAACACCAAGTTTGTCGAAGCGTTCAAGGCCGAATATGGCCCCGATCGCGTCACCAACGACCCGATGGAAGCCGCCTACATCGCCGTTTACCTGTGGAAGCAAGCGGCTGAGAAAGCCGGGTCGGTCGATATTCCGGCTGTCCGCACAGCAGCCTATGGTCAGACGTTGGATGCGCCGGGAGGCACGGTGACGATGAACCCCAACCATCACCTCTCGAAAGTGGTGCGGATCGGAGAAGTCCGCGACGACGGCCTGTTTGGAATCACCTTTGAAACCGATGCTGCCGTTGATCCGATTCCCTGGAACCAGTTTGTCACCGAGACGAAAGGCTTTAGCTGCGACTGGACGAAGACGGGCGTGGACGATCCAGGCAAGTTCAGGCTCTAGGCGAATCGAGGCGGTTCGCCCCCTAATCCCCCACTCATGGGGGACTTTGAAGCAGGGAGCGATCGCCGCAAGCAGCCAGAGAATTTCACAGGAGATAGCCAATCTGCGGTTGCTATCTCCTTGCCAATTTTGGGAAGAAATCGTGATTACCATCCTGGACGGTTTGTTTAACGGCATTAGCATCGGCTCAATTTTGCTGCTGGCGGCATTGGGGCTGGCGATCGTCTTTGGGCTGATGGGCGTGATCAACATGGCGCACGGCGAACTGATGATGCTGGGAGCCTACACAACCTATCTGGTGCAAAATGGCTTTCGCGCCTTGGGTGACGGCTGGTTTGAAGCATACATTTTCGCCGCCCTGCCGATGGCTTTTTTGGTCGCCGCCCTCGCCGGAATTGTCCTAGAGCGCGGCGTGATTCGCTATCTCTATGGGCGACCGCTGGAAACGCTGCTAGCAACTTGGGGCGTCAGCTTGATTTTGCAGCAGTTTGTCCGCAGCGTGAACTGGGTGATTGTGATTGGCTTAGCGCTGTTTTGCCTCTTGTTCTTTGGCGGTATGTGGCTGTTGCGCCGTCGATCGGATTTTGAGCGCATCCGCCCGATCGCGCTGGCGGTTTTGCTGCCTCTGTCGTTGGCGATCGCCGGAATCGTCGGCAACTCGATCGGGCAGGCTCGCGGGTTGGCCGTGACGCAACCCTGGTTTGGAGCGCAAAACGTCGATGTAACGGCTCCGGCTTGGCTGCGCGGCGGCATTCCGCTGGGAGCCTATCAGCTTTCCTCGGTGCGGATTTTCATTTTGCTGCTGACGACGTTGTGCGTAGCGGGCGTCTACTTTTTCCTGCAAAAAACGCCTTGGGGCTTGCGGATTCGATCGGTGACGCAAAACCGCAGCATGAGCGCCTGTTTGGGCATTCCGACGCAAAAAGTTGACGCGCTGACGTTCGCCCTCGGTTCGGGACTGGCGGGGATCGCTGGATGTGCGGTTAGCCTGCTGGGATCGGTGGGTCCCAATACCGGACAAAACTACATCGTGAATACGTTCATGGTTGTGGTGGTCGGCGGCGTTGGCAAGCTGGTCGGCACGATCGTGGGCGCAATGGCGATCGGCATTGCGGAATATCTGATCGGGTCGGCCACCTTCGCGCTTGTCTTCGCGCCCCTCAAGCCACTGGCCGACTTCTTCACCACCTTCGGCACGACCAGCATGGCAAAAGTGCTGGTGTTTATTTTGATCGTGGCGTTTCTCCAGTTCCGACCGGGCGGCTTGTTCCCCCAGAAGGGACGCACTGTGGATGCTTAACCGGATGCTCAACTTATGACTGTTCAACCTGCGATCGGTTCACGCGCCGTCAACTGGACAAAATACAAGCCGTTCTTGATCGAAGCGGCGATCGTGCTGGCGATCGTCCTGCTGCTGATTTTCGTGATGCCGTCGCTGATTTCGGTGTTTCGGCTGAATCTGCTGGGGCGATTTTTGGCCTTGGCGATCGCCGCCTTGGGCATCGATTTGATCTGGGGCTTTACGGGACTGCTGAGCTTGGGGCACGGCGTTTTCTTCGCTTTGGGCGGCTATGCGCTGGCGATGCACCTGAAGCTGCAATTTCCCCCAGATGCCACCAGTCGGCTTCCTGAATTCATGTCGCTGTATGGCGTCACGGAACTGCCCTGGTTCTGGGAGCCATTTTTCTCGTTTCCGTTTACGGCTGTGGCAGTGCTGGCGATTCCGGCGATCGTGGCCGGACTGCTGGGCTACCTCGTCTTTCGCAACCGCATTCGCGGCGTCTACTTCTCGATTCTGACGCAGGCGATGACGATCATTTTCTTCAACCTGTTCAACGGCCAGCAGGAACTGATCAACGGCACAAACGGCCTCACCGACTTCCAAACCTTCTTGGGCGGCAGAGTCGGCAGCGATCGATCGAACTACTTTTTCTACATCTACACCGTTCTGTTTCTGGTCGCTGCCTATGCCGTCTGTCGCTGGCTGACCAGCGGACGGTTTGGCCGC
>JAAUTJ010000011.1 GCA_012031475.1 Leptolyngbyaceae cyanobacterium SM1_3_5
GGCTGTATCGAACGGGCGATCGCGTCCGGCGGCTGGCAAATGGGGCGATCGAATATCTCGGACGACTCGATTACCAGGTGAAGCTCAGAGGCTATCGGAT
This sequence comes from Leptolyngbyaceae cyanobacterium SM1_3_5, assembly GCA_012031475.1. Classification (GTDB taxonomy): domain Bacteria; phylum Cyanobacteriota; class Cyanobacteriia; order Elainellales; family Elainellaceae; genus JAAUTJ01. The sequence continues at coordinate 101 of JAAUTJ010000011.1, forward strand.
TGAACTGGGCGAAATTGAAGCTGTGTTGAGGCAGCATCCTGAAATCGATCAGGCGGTTGTCACGCTTCAATCAGAAGAGTCCGGCGATCGACTGGTCGCTTTTCTCGTCCCCGACTGTCCGGCTGAGGTGAAATCGTTTTTGCAGGAACGACTGCCGAGCTACATGATTCCGGCGATTTTTGTGCCGATCGCGCACCTACCTCTCACGCCAAACGGTAAGATCGATAGGCGATCGCTACCTCTGCCCGCAGGCGATCGACCCGCGCTGACCAATGCCTTCGCCCTGCCTCAAACCGAGGTCGAGCAGGCGATCGCGCAGATTTGGCAGCAGGCACTCAAGCTCGATCGCGTCGGCATTCACGACAACTTCTTTGAGTTGGGTGGGCATTCGCTGCTGATTGTCAGTGTCTACAATCAGCTCAAAGAGCGGCTCAATCTCGATCTGCTGCTGGTGGATTTGTTTCGCTATCCGACGATCGCCAGCCTTGCCGCCGCCCTCAGCCAGCCCGAAGCCACACCCTCGATCGACCTGCGAAAAAATCAACTCACAGCGGGCAAAGCTCGACTGCAACAGCGACGGCGCGTTACCTCCCCCAAACTCCCTGCACCATGAACACCAACGGTTTAGAAATCGCAATTATCGGCATGGCAGGCCGCTTTCCCGGAGCCGACTCGATCGAGCAGTTTTGGGAAAATCTCAAGGATGGCGTCGAGTCGATCGCGCTGTATGACGATGCGTTTTTGCGCGAACAGGGCGTTGAGGCGGCGATGCTGAACCATCCGCAGTATGTCAAAGCCGGAGCCAGCCTTGCGAATGTGGAATGGTTTGATGCCGATTTTTTTGGCTTCAGTCCCAGAGAAGCGGAAATTCTTGACCCGCAGCACCGCCTGTTTTTGGAGTGCGCGTGGACGGCTTTGGAGCAGGCGGGCTATGATGCGGAGCGGTATGAAGGGGCGATCGCTCTGTTCGCCGGAGCCGCCATCAACGGCTATCTGTTCAACCTCTACACGAATCCGACCATCCGCAGACACGGTCAGCCCCTACCACGCTTTTTCTCTGCCAGCGACAAAGATTTTCTCACCACTCGCGTTTCCTACAAGCTCAACCTCAAAGGAGCCAGCGTCACCGTTCAAACCGCCTGCTCGACTTCACTTGTCGCCGTGCATCTGGCCTGTCAAAGTCTGCTGGGGGGCGAGTGCGATATGGCCTTGGCGGGCGGCGTGGCCGTCTCCAAGCAGGTCGGCTATCTCTATCAGGAAGGCGGCATTTTTTCGCCGGATGGACACTGCCGCGCCTTTGATATCCAGGCACAGGGAACCGTTGCGGGCAGCGGCTTGGGCGTGGTCGTCCTCAAGCGGCTGGAAGATGCGATCGCAGACGGAGACTCGATCGCCGCTGTGATCAAAGGTTCCGCCATCAATAACGACGGGTCGCTGAAGGTGAGCTACACGGCTCCCAGCGTCGAGGCGCAAGCGCAGGTGATCCAAACGGCTCAGATTGCTGCCGATGTGCCACCGGAAACGATTTCCTACCTCGAAGCGCACGGAACCGGAACGGCGCTGGGCGACCCGATCGAACTTGCAGCCCTCAGTCAGGCTTTTCGCAGCGATCGCCCGCACTGCGCGATCGGCTCTCTCAAAACCAACATCGGCCACCTCGACACCGCCGCCGGAATCGCCAGCCTGATCAAAACCGTCCTGGCAATGCAGCATCGCCAAATCCCGCCCAGCCTGCACTTCAAATCTCCCAATCCGCAAATCAACTTTTCGCAAAGCCCGTTCTACGTCAACACCGCTTTGCAAGACTGGAACGCCAGCCCGCGCCGCGCCGGAGTCAGTTCATTCGGCATTGGCGGCACAAATGCCCATGTGATTCTGGAAGAAGCTCCACCGCTGGAATCTGTGACTTCAGGGCGATCGCATCACCTGCTCCTCCTATCCGCCAAAACCCCCACCGCCCTCGACACCGCAACCGCCAACCTCGCCGCCAACCTCCGCCAGCATCCCGATCTCAATCTGGCCGATGTCGCCTACACGCTGCAAGCAGGACGGCGCAACTTCGAGCATCGCCGCACAATCGTCTGCGACTCGATCGACTCCGCAATCGCCCAACTCCAATCACCACCTTCCTCCCAGCCAACCCCTCACCCTGGCTCGATCGCGCAGCGCTCCCGGAACGGTATCGCCTTCCTCTTCCCCGGACAAGGAACCCAATACGCCCAAATGGGACGCGACCTGTACGACACCGAACCCGTCTTTCGATCGCACTTCAATCAGTGCTGCGATCGCTTCCTCCCTCACCTCGACCTCCGCCAACTCCTCTACTCCGCCGATCCCAGACAGCCAATTTCCGACACCCACTTCGCCCAACCTGCCCTCTTCGCGATCGAATACGCCCTCGCGCAACTCTGGCTCTCCTGGGGCATCCAGCCGCAGGCCATGCTCGGCCACAGCATCGGCGAATATGTCGCCGCGACATTAGCAGGCGTGTTTTCGCTTGACGACGCGATCGCCCTCGTCGCCGCCAGAGGCCAACTGATGCAGTCCTGCCCGCCCGGAGCGATGCTTTCCGTCGCCCTATCAGAGTCGGAACTGCGATCGCTACCCGATGGACTGAGCCTCGCCGTCATCAACGCGCCCGCTCCTGCGTCGTCTCCGGGACAATCGAAGCGATCGCCGCTTTTGAGCAGCACCTCATACAGCAAGAAATTCCCTGCCGCCGCCTACAAACTTCTCACGCCTTTCATTCTCCGCTGGTCGAATCGATCGTTCAGCCGTTTATCGATCGCGTCCAAAAAGTTAAACTATCGCCACCCAAACTACCTTTTATTTCCAACGTGACCGGAACCTGGATCACATCTGAGCAAGCCACCGATCCCCACTATTGGGGACAGCATCTTAGACAGCCCGTGCGCTTTGCCGATGGCCTCGCCACGCTGAAAGAATCCACAGCAATCTATCTCGAAGTCGGAGCCGGACGAACGCTCAGCACCTTCGCCAAATCGATCGATCCCGATGCCCTAATTCTCAATTCCCTCCCCCATCCCCAAGAACAAATCACCGATTCATCTTTGATCCTCAACTCACTTGGAAAGCTCTGGTCAGCCGGAGTTGAAGTTAACTGGTCGAACTTCCATCAGCACAAATTGCGACAGCGCTTATCCCTTCCCACTTACCCATTTCAACATCAGCAATACTGGATTGATCTGCAAACTTCGATCGCCTCAAAAACCACTATTTCACACAGCAAAAATCCCAGTATCGACAACTGGTTTTACCTGCCTTCCTGGAAACGCACAGCCCCGATCGCCCTCCCAAAACTTTCGCCCCAAACCTGGCTGATCTGCATGGATGAATCAGGGCTTGGAGAAGCGATCGCTCAGCAGCTAGAGCAGTTTCAACAAACCGTCATTCGAGTCAAACTTGAAGACGACTATCACCCATTCTTAGCACAGCGATCCGATCGAATCATTTACCTATGGAATAACTTTCACAGCTTAATTTCCCTCGTTCAAGCAATCCCCACCTCATACTCAGCGCAGATTACAATCCTCTCTAAACAGCTATTTGATGTTACGGGAGAATCGATCGATTCCACCAAGGCGATACTGCTAGGAGCCTGTAAAGTCATTCCGCAAGAATATCCAAACCTGCGCTGTCGGGCGATCGATATCACGGATTCAATCCACATTAATCAGCTAATCGCGGAGCTAATGAGTGCTGAGGATGCGATCGTTGCTCATCGCAATAATCACCGCTGGATTCAAACCTTTGAATCGATCCCACTCACGCCACAGGAACCGATCCTAAAACAGCAAGGCGTTTACCTAATTGCAGGCGATCTAGTCGAAGGACTAGGAACAATTTTCGCTCAATATTTTGCCCAAAAAGCGCAGGCAAAACTGATTCTAATTGGGCGATCGAACCTTCCCAATCGCTCGAATTGGGAAACATGGCTTGCCACGCACCGACAGCAAGATCCCGTCAGTCGTTGCCTACAAACACTACAAGGACTAGCGGCACAAGGAACAGAACTACACTTCTTCACTGCCGATCTCGATGATGAGGAAACATGCGATCGATCGCCAATCAAATTCATCAGCAGTTCGATCAAATTCACGGCATCATTCATGCAGACACAATGGGCGATCGCTCAAGCTGCCTGATTCGATCGCTCGATCAAACAGAAATCGATCGACAGTTTCGATCGAAAGTTACAGGCTTACAAATTCTCGATCGCTTCTTTCAAGCCACTGATTTCTACTTACTGCAATCGTCCCTTTCTTCGATCGTCGGTGGCGTTGGCTTCGCCGCTTATGCCGCCGCAAACTCATTCATGGATGCTTATGCCAATCAGCACAGCTACTCAAAAATCCCCTGGATTAGCGTCAGCTGGGATGCCATTCAGCTTGAGGAAACCAATACAAATACAGGTGCAGCTTTAATCGATACCGCAATGACACCTGCGGAAATTGGCGAAGCGATCGATCGCATCCTCTCTCATCCGCAAATCTCCCAAATTGCCGTATCTCCAACTTCCTTAGAAACCCGAATTCAACAGGCCGCGCAACAAGAAACACCCAGCGCATCATCACACATCCGACCCAATCTATCAACTAATTATGTTGCTCCTCAAAACGAAATTGAGCAAACAGTAGCGATCGCGATGCAGGAACTTTTAGGCATCGAAAAAATTGGCATTTACGACAACTTCTTTGAGCTAGGTGGACATTCACTGTTGGCAATCCAAGCCGTTTCACGTCTACGTGAAACCTATCAGGTCGAACTGCCATGCGAGCCTTTTTGTTTGAAGCTCCAACTGTTGCCGGAATTGCCAAAATCATTGCTGAAAATCAGGCAGAAAACGATCAGGCGATCGCGCCCTGCTCGATCAAGTTGAGCAGATGGATCAGCAGCAAATCAACACACTTTTAGGAGAAAATTATGGACTTTAGCCTATTCTATTTCGACGGTGATGGATCGAGCAGCCAAACTGATAAATATCGGCTGCTCATTGAGAGCGCCAAATTTGCCGATCGCAACGGATTCTCAGCCATTTGGACACCCGAACGTCACTTTCATGCCTTCGGTGGACTGTATCCGAATCCGGCAGTCACCAGCGCAGCGATCGCCATGATTACCGAGCGGATTCAACTGCGAGCAGGTAGCGTTGTTGTGCCACTCCACGACCCGATTCGCATTGCCGAAGAATGGGCAGTCGTAGACAATTTCTCGCAGGGACGAGCCGCGATCGCCTTTGCTTCCGGCTGGACGGTTGACGATTTTATCTTGGCAAAAGATCTCCACGCCAATCGCAAATCCAATATGTGGCGCGGCATCAAATTGGTACAGCAACTTTGGCAGGGAGAAGCGATCGATCGACAAGATGCCAGCGGCAAACCCTTCACAATTCAAACACTGCCCCGACCCATTCAATCTCAGCTTCCGATTTGGATTACCTGCCAATCAAACGAAACATTCATTGAAGCTGGAAAGCTCGGTGCCAACATTTTGACTTCGCTTCTAACAGGCACACTCGACAGCCTAATTCCTAAAATTAAACTGTACCGAGATTCACTGCAAAAGCACGGATATGAGGCGCGATCGCGCAAAGTTGCCCTAATGACACACGCCTTTTTAGGAGCAGAAATCAACAGCATCAAGCAGCAGGTAAAACAGCCCTTTTGCGACTATCTCAAAACCCACTACGATCTGTTAGAAAATCTCGCAAAAGGCATGGGACTCAACATCAGCCTCAAGAATTTTTCTGAGGACGACATTGATAGTTTGCTACAGTTCGGTGTAGAAGGATTTATGAAAGGGCGATCGCTGATTGGCACACCCGAAAGCTGTCGATCGTTCGCCACCGAAATTCAACGGGCAGGAGTCGATGAAATTGCCTGCCTCATTGATTTCATTCCAGATGTTGACACCGTGATGTCAAGTTTACCCTACCTGAAACAGCTAATGGATAGCTGCAAAACTTCAAAATTAGTGCTGGAGCGGATGTCATGAACAAGCACGATCTAAACCAGCGAATTGCAGCACTTTCTCCCGCTCAAAGAGCAATTTTTGAGCAGTTGAAGCAGCAAAAAGGTGATGCTCAACCGATCGCCCATCTACCTTCCTTCGCGCAAGAACGCCTCTGGTTTCTCCATCAGCTTGACCCCAATAATCCCGCCTACAATATTGCGATCGCCTGGAGTTTACAGGCAAGCTTGATATTTCAATTCTTGCCAAAAGCCTGAATGCGATCGCACAGCGACATGAAACTCTACGAACTGCCTTTGCAGAAACGCAAGGAAAACCAAGCCTAACCATTGCCAGAAATCTACAGCTATCACTGCCTGTAGTGGACTTGCGATCGCTGCCTGAATCAAAGCAGGAAGTCGATCGACTAGCCAAACAAACCGCATCAATGCCATTTGATTTGTCTGAAGCTCCGCTATTCAGGGGAGTTCTGCTGCAAATTGACGACGATCGATCAACTCTGATCCTGACTCTGCATCACATCATTGCAGATGGCTGGTCACGCGGCATTCTGCTGAAAGAACTGGCTGCTTTTTATCGAGAATTTGCGACTGGTGAACCTGCTGCACTACCCCCTTTATCACTTCAATATGCCGAATTTGCCGCGCAGCAACGCCAACAGCTTCAGAAAAAAGAATTAGAGCAACACTTAGCCTATTGGAGACAGCAACTCGCAAATTTATCACCGATCGAACTGCCAACCGATCGCCCTCGTCCGGCGATTCAAACTTATCGCAGTGAGACGCGATCGATGCTGCTACCGCGATCGCTACTGCAAGATCTGAAGCAGTTCAGTCGCCAAGCAGGTACAACGCTGTTTATGACGCTGCTAACGGCGTTTAAGGTTGCTGCTGCATCGATATTGTGACCAAGATGATATTGCGATCGGAGTGCCAGTTGCGAATCGAAATTCGATCGAAGCTGAAAAATTAATCGGTTTCTTTGTCAATACGATCGTTCTGCGAACCAACCTATCAGGAAATCCTCAGTTTCAAGTACTGCTAGAGCAGGTTAAAGCAGTAGCGGCAGCAGCTTATCAGCACCAGGATTTACCTTTTGCCAAGCTGATTGAGGAACTACAGCCGCAGCGTAGCCTCAGCCAGAATCCGCTCTTTCAAATCATGTTTCAGTTGCAAAATGAAACTTACCAGCTTCAAAATGCACTCAGTCCTGATTTAGCAATTCCTGGCATTTCACTGAATCAAATTTGGATTGAAACAGGATTTACAAAGTTTGATTTAACCTGGCATCTAGTTGAGCGAAACGAAGGACTGTTGGCCGTTGTTGAATACAGCACTGATATATTCAACGGCAGTTCGATCGATCGAATGCTGCAACACTTCCAAGTCTTACTATCAGAAGTTGTTGCCAATCCAAGCTGCCGCCTTTCCGAATTAACCCTGCTAACGGTTGTAGAACAAAATCAACTTGCTGCCTGGAATCAAACTCAATCCTCGACTGAATTTCTGCCTATTCATCAGCAGTTTGAAGCGCAAGCAGCGCGATCGCCTGACAAAATTGCAGTCGAATTTCAAACTGAAAAACTCACCTATCGATCGCTCAATGCTCAGGCGAATCAACTTGCTCGTTACCTACAGTCGCAAGGCGTTAAACCGGAAGCTTTAGTAGGAATTCATTTGGAGCGATCGCCCCTTCTACTCGTTGCATTACTTGCAGTTCTGAAAGCGAATGCTGCTTACTTGCCGCTTGATCCGCAGTTGCCGATCGATCGCCTCAACTTCATGCTGCAAGATGCTGAAGTATCGATCGTGTTAGGGAAGGAACTACCCAATATAACTTCGATCGATTTGGAAAGCTGGAGTAAAATCGCTCAGTTTTCTGAGAATAATTTGCCTCAATCAGTAGAGCCTGACGGCCTAGCCTACGTCATTTACACTTCTGGTTCAACGGGCACACCAAAAGGAGCAATGCTAACTCATGGCGGATTAGCAAACTACTTAAACTGGTGCGTTGAAAACTACTTTTCGATCGAAGGTTGCGGTGCGCCTGTGCAGTCCTCGATCGGATTCGATGCCACAATTACCAATCTGTTTGCTCCTCTGCTAATGGGTCAAACTGTTGTCATGCTGTCAGAGAATCAGGAGGTTTTTACTCTTAATAATCTATTTCAAACGCATCACCAATTCAGCTTCGTTAAGCTTACGCCTGCTCACTTAAAGCTGCTTCAGTCGATCGATCATTTCACAACCAGCAACCCAACTACTCTTGTAATAGGAGGCGAAGCTTTAAGCGAAGACCATATCAGCACCTGGCGATCGACTCCATCCAAAATTATCAACGAATATGGTCCTACTGAAGCAACAGTAGGCTGCTGTCTGTACGAAGTTTCATCTCAAACAGCAGGCAATATTCCGATCGGTCGCCCGATCACAAATATGCAGCTTTATATTCTCGATCGCTATCTGCAACCTGTCCCCGTTGGTGTGCCAGGAGAGATTTACATTGGTGGAGTTGGCTTGGCGCGAGGCTATTACAATCGCCCTGATTTGACGGCTGAGCGTTTTATCCCAAATCCGTTTATTCCTGGAACTCGACTGTATAAAACAGGCGATCGCGCTCGCTACCTTCCAGATGGCAACATTGAATATTTAGGACGACTCGATCATCAAATTAAGCTGCGTGGTTACCGGATTGAGTTGGGCGAAATTGAGGCAGTTTTGTGTCAGCATCCGCAGGTAAAAATGGCCGTCGTCGCTCTACAAAATGAACGATTAGTTGCTTATGTCATGCGATGGACAGTGGAATTTAACAGCTTACAAATTAGGCAGTTTCTCCAAACAAAACTGCCAGAATACATGGTTCCTGCTGCATTTGTTTGTTTAGAAACATTGCCGCTGACACCCAACGGCAAGATCGATCGCGAAGCGCTGCCGGAACGGGCTTGTGCCGCATTACCAATGCCTGAATTTAAGGCAGTGGATCGATCGCTTCCACAGTCTTCGATCGAGCAGCAGCTTACTGAAATTTGGCAGCAGGTTTTGAATCTCTCACAGGTCGGCATTCACGATAATTTCTTTGAACTGGGTGGCGATTCGATTCTGAGCTTGCAAATTGTCTACAGGGCGAATCAAGCAGGCTTGAAAATTACGCCGCGCCAAATTTTCCAACATCAAACGATCGCTGAACTTGCTACTGTTGTCACCTTGCGATCGACCTCCCTAAATTCACAAGAACCAGTTACCGGAAATGCACCGCTTACACCGATTCAGCACTGGTTTTTGAGTCGCCGCGATCGCATCATGATTATTTCAATCAAACTGTTTTGCTAGAAGTTGATTCAGTTGAGCCTCAACTCATCGATCGAACACTCCAGCAGCTTTCACAGCATCATGATGCTCTACGATTGCGATTTGAGCAAACAGAATCGGGCTGGAATCAGTTTCATGCGGCTGTTGATGAGGCGATCGCGTTTCACGTCATTGATCTATCAAATTTTTCGCCGGATGTTCAATCCAAGGCGATTGAAACCACTGCTAATATGTTGCAAGCAAGCTTAAATTTATCAAAGTTACTTTGGCGTAGTGTACTGTTCCGATTAGGAAATTTGCAGCGCGATCGACTACTAATTATCGTGCATCACTTGATTATTGATAACGTATCCTGGCAAATGTTACTTGAGGATTTTGCGGCATTTATCAGCAGCTCCAGCAGAATCAACCTGTACAGTTGCCGCCCAAAACAACCGCTTTTCGAGATTGGGCATCTCAGCTTGTTCAATATGCTGAATCTGAAGTTTTGTTGAAGGAGTTTGAGTATTGGCAGCAGATGCGATCGATCCCAATACCAACCGACTACTCAGTTGAATTTACCCAAAATACAAATGCATCAACGGCTGAGGTTGAAATTGGTCTAAATGTCGATCGAACTCAGGCATTACAGGTAGAAGTGCCCTCAATCTATCACACTCGAATTAATGATTTCTTGCTGGCCGCGCTGTTGCAAAGTTTCACTCAGTGGACAGGTTTACAGCAGTTGCGAATTGATTTGGAAGGTCATGGACGTGAGAGTTTATTTGATCTAGATTTGTCACGATCGATCGGTTGGTTCACGAGTTTATATCCCGTTGTGCTAATAATAAATGATCGGCAGCCTGAAGCAATTTTGAAGTCGGTGAAGGAGCAGCTGCGAAAAATCCCAAATGGCGGCATCGGCTATGGAGTATTGCGCTATTTAAGTTCCAAGCAGTTAGAAGTGCCGTCCGCAGAAGTAAAATTTAATTATTTAGGGCAGATCGATCGCTTATCCTTTCAGCCTCCTTTACTTGGATTTGCAAAAGAGTCTTGTGGTTCGGCTTATGCTTTGCAAGAGCAGCGACAGTATTTAATTGAAATTAATGGCTGGATTATCGATCGACAACTTCAATTCCGCTGGACATACAGCCGTAATTTCCATAAAGTCGAAACAATTGAACGACTAGCACAGCAGTTTTTAGCAGCGCTACAAAACTCGATCGATCGCTGTCGATCGACTTCAACGGACGGCTACACACCTTCAGATTTTCCCGCTGCTCGAATCAATCAGAAACAGCTTGATCAGCTACTTAGTAAATTTCATGGTAAGAAATAGCGAAATGGAAATTGCAGATTTATATGAACTTTCGCCAATGCAGCAGGGAATGCTGTTTCACTCGCTGTATTCTCCTAATGCAGAAGTTTATGTGGAGCAGCGTACCTGTCGAATCACTGGCAAGTTAAACGTTTCTGCCTTTCGGCAGGCGTGGCAGCAGGTTGTCGATCGCCACCCAGTTCTTCGCACAGGATTTGTTTGGGAACTTGAAAAACCCCTGCAAGTTGTGTTCCAGCAGGCTACCTTGCCTTGGATTGAACAAGACTGGCGATCGTTTTCTCCTATCGACCAAACGAGCAAATTAGAGGCATTTCTCCAATACGATCGATCGCAAGGATTCGACTTAAATCAGGCTCCTTTGATGCGCTGTTCTTTACTTCAGGTAGACATTGAGGCATATGATTTTGTTTGGACGCATCATCATTTGCTGATGGATGGCTGGTGCAATGCAATTTTGTTGAAGGAAGTTTTAACCTGCTATGAGGCGATCGATCAAGACCGTTCAATTTTGCTTGCGCCACCCGTTCCATTTCGCAACTATATTACTTGGATTCAAGAGCAAGATTTCGCGCAGGCGGAGCAGTTTTGGCGACAGAATTTAGCAGGTTTCTCAACACCGATTGATCTGCCAATCGATCGCGCTCAGCGTTCAACGCACAAAATCGGACAGTGCGATCGCCAGCAGATTCAGTTTGATTCAATCTTTACTCAAGCGCTCCAAACTTTTGCTCAGCAGCATCATTTAACGCTAAACACTTTAATTCAAGGGGCATGGGCAATACTGCTCAGTCGCTATGTCGATCGAGCAGACATATTGTTTGGCGCAACGGTGTCGGGTCGTCCGCCAAATTTGGCAGGTGTGGAATCGATAATTGGGCTATTTATTAACACCTTACCTGTGCGGGTTGATGTATTGCCTGAGGCTGATCTTGTACCTTGGTTGCAGCAGTTGCAGAGTCAACAAATTGAGCGTGAATCGTTTGCTTATAGTGCACTGACGGACATTCAAATCTGGAGCGAAATGCCGCCCGGAACGCCGCTATTTTCGACGCTGCTGGTATTTGAAAACTATCCCACATCGATCGAAACTGCTCTACAAAATTGGCCTTCATCGTTGCAAATTTCGCAGAGTCGCGGCTTCGACCAAACAAACTATCCGCTGACATTGAGTGTAATTCCGGGTGAATGTTTGCGACTTCATATTGATTATGACCACGATCGATTCACCTCAGATTCGATCGATCGACTGCTCAAACATTTGCAAACGATTCTAACTGGAATGCTGACGCAGCCTCGGCTTGGGGATTTGCCGCTGTTAACTGAGGCCGAGCAAGCACAGTTCATCGCTTGGAATCAAACACAGCAAAATTGGCCGCAAAATTCGATCGTGCCGCTGTTTGAAGCGCAGGTGGAACGAACGCCGGATGCGGTTGCTGTGCAGACCTGCGGTAGCGCTGTCGTCTCTGAAAATCAGCACTTCTCCTATCGCGAACTCAACGCTAAAGCAAATCAGCTTGCTCGCTATCTGAAAACCTATGGCATTCAGCCCGGATCGATCGTCGGAATTTGTCTCGATCGCACTCCCACTTTGATTGTTAGTCTCCTCGCCGTTCTCAAAGCTGGGGCCGCTTATGTGCCGCTCGATCCGCGCTATCCAACCGATCGCCTGACTCAAATGCTGCATGGCGTATCGATTGTGCTGGGGAAGAAAATTGATCAAACTGTTGAGGCGATCGATGTTGAAAACTTGCAGATTGAAGGTGATTCAACCAATCTCAATCAGTCTATTTTTTCCGATCAATCTGCTTACATTATCTACACTTCTGGCTCAACTGGACAGCCCAAAGGCGTTTTGGTTTCGCATTCCGCTTTGGCAAATTATGTACAAGCAGCGATCGAAAAATTTGAGTTGAAATCGAGCGATCGAGTCCTACAGTTTGCCTCAATTAGCTTTGATGCTGCCGCCGAAGAAATTTATCCAACGCTGTTAAGTGGTGCGACGCTGATTTTGCGAGCAGATGAGATGATTTCGACAAGCGATCGCTTTCTCAAAGCCTGCCAAGATTTACGAGTAACCGTTCTCGATTTGCCGACTGCATACTGGCATCAACTGGTGCAGGAATTGCCTCAGTTTCCAAGCAGCTTACGGCTGGTAGTTATTGGTGGCGAATCAGTTTCATCTGCCTGTTTAGCAAAATGGCATCAGCAAACAAATATTCGCTTAATTAACACCTACGGACTGACTGAAACTACGATCGTTTCTACTTGGCGCGAACTACAAGCATCGATCGGAAACCGTTTCGATCGGTCGGCCTGTTCCCAACACACAAATTTACATCCTTGATTCACACCTAAATCCTGTCCCCATCGGCATTCCGGGCGAACTTTACATTACTGGAACAGGTGTTGCTCAAGGCTATTTCGATCGCCCCGACCTCACCGCAGAACGCTTCATCCCCAATCCGTTTATGCCTGGAACTCGGCTATACAAAACAGGCGATCGCGTCCGCTACTTGCCAGACGGAAACTTGGAATTTCTTGGTCGCATCGATCGACAAATTAAGCTGAGAGGATTTCGGGTTGAACTGACTGAAATTGAAAGCGCGATCGCGCAGTATCCTGATGTGAAAAATGCGATCGTCGTTCTGAAAAGCGATCGACTTGTCGCTTATGTTGTCACGGCTGAGACAACTCTTTCATCACTTAGAACCCTTCTTTCGCAAACGCTACCCGACTACATGATTCCCACAGCGCTTGTCAGATTGGAGGCATTACCACTGACTACAAACGGCAAGATCGATCGCGCTGCACTGCTAGATTTTGACATCAAAACATCCAGCCATCCAACAACACCAAGAACGCCGATCGAAGAAATTTTAGCGGGCATTTGGGCAAGTGTTTTAGGGATCGATCGCGTTGGCAGAGAGGACAATTTTTTTTGAATTGGGTGGACATTCACTGTTAGCAACTCGCATGATTTCGCAAGTGCGGCAGGCGTTTAGCGTTGATTTACCGCTGCGATCGCTGTTCGAGCAGCCGACGATCGCCCAGCTTGCCGACGCGATCGCTACCAGCACTCAGCCCAGCCTGCCGCCAATTTTGCCGCGATCGAATTCGTCGGATTTTCCCTTGTCGTTTGCCCAGCAGCGACAGTGGGTTTTGGCGCAGCTAGAGCCAGATAGCCCGTTCTACAACATTCCTGCTGCTGTGCGTCTGACTGGAACTCTAGATGTAGCGTCGCTGGAGCATAGCCTGAATGCAGTTGTGCAGCGTCACGAAGTTTTGCGATCGACTTTCGCAACAGTGGACGGTCAGCCCGTGCAGGCGATCGCCCCGCTGCAACTGGAACTGCCCGTCATCGATTTGGCTGCACTTCCCGAAAATGGGCAGGCTGAACAGGTGGGATTTTGGGCAAATCGCGAGGCAAAACAAGCCTTTGCGCTCGATCGCCCGCCCCTGTTGCGCGTCAAACTGCTGCGGCAAAGCGATCACGATCACGTTTTGCTGCTGACCTTGCACCACATCATCGCGGATGGCTGGTCGATCGGCGTTTTGGTTGGGGAACTGGCTGAACTGTACCGAGAATTCACGCAGGGAGTGCCGTCTGCGCTGTCCGATTTGCCGATTCAGTACGCCGATTTTGCTCAATGGCAGCGTCAGCAGCAAGCGCAGTTCGATCGCCGACTGGCATACTGGCAGCAGCAATTGCAGGACGCGCCCGTACTGGAATTGCCCAGCGATTTTTTCCGTCCTGCCGTTCGCAGTTTGCGCGGAACTAACATTCATTTTCGGCTCGATCGATTGCTCACCACTGCCTTAAAACGTCTCAGTCAGCAATCAAATTGCACCTTATTTATGACGCTGTTGGCAGCATTTCAAACGCTATTGTACCGCTACACAAATGCTGAAGATCTGGTCGTAGGAACGGCGATCGCCAACCGCAACCGCGCCGAAATTGAAGGGCTAATCGGTTTTTTTTGTGAACACGATCGCCCTGCGAACTGACCTATCGGGCAATCCAACGTTTGAGGAACTTCTGCATCGGGTGCGAGAGGTTGCGCTAGCTGCTGATGCTCATCAGGATTTGCCGTTTGAACAACTCGTTGAAGCGCTACAGCCGCAGCGATCGCTCAGCTACACGCCGATTTTTCAGGTGATGTTTGTTTTGCAAAATGCTCCAATGCCTGCAATCGAAATCGAGGATTTGCGCTGGCAGGCAATCGACAGCAACAGCGGTACAGCAAAATTCGATTTAACGCTATCCATGCAGGAAGTTGAAGATGAATTGGCGTGCAGCTTTGAGTACAGTTTAGATTTGTTTGAAGCGGCGACGATCGATCGAATGATCGGCCATTTTCAAACTTTACTAGAAGCGGTTATCGCCAATTCAGAGCAACGCATCTCGGAACTACCGCTATTGACCGTTGCGGAACAGCAGCAGATTTCCGATTGGAATCAAACCAACTGTAATCTTGAGAAACAATGCATTCATCAGCTATTTGAACAGCAAGCAAAAAAAACGCCAGATGCGATCGCGCTAATTGAAAACGATCGACAGCTTAGCTATCAGGAACTCAACGCTAAAGCCAATCAGTTTGCCCATCATCTAAAAAACGCTACATCTTTCGCCAGAAGCGGCGATCGGCGTTGTGGCCGATCGATCGATCGAGACGGTAATCAGCATTCTTGCCATTCTCAAAGCAGGCGGCGCGTATGTCCCGCTCGATCCAACCTATCCGAAAGAGCGGCTTGATTTCATTTGCGAAAATGCTCAGGTGAGCGTGATTATTAGCGGTGCGATCAATTTGAACCGTAAGACAATTGATATCAATTCAGTTGCATTAAATCAGTACAGCGCTGCTAATCTTGATGCTCCCACAACGCCCGATCGACTTGCTTATGTGATGTACACTTCTGGCTCAACCGGAATTTCAAAAGGCGTTTGTGTTCCCCATCGCGGCATTGTGCGATTGGTGAAAGGCGATCGCCACATCAATCTAAAATCAGAAACAATTTTACAAGCTGCTCCACTTGCTTTTGATGCGTCTACTTTTGAGATTTGGGGCACATTGCTGAATGGCGGAAGATTAGTTCTATTGCCGACGCAAACGCCCTCGCTCGCTGAATTAGCAGAAGCAATCGTCAAACATCAAATCACAACGCTCTGGCTTACCGCTGGCCTGTTTCATCTGATAGTAAAGGAGCAGCTAGACGCACTGCGATCGCTACGTCAATTGATTTCAGGTGGCGATGTTTTACCCATTGAATCTGTTAAGAAAGTATTAGAAAAGTATCCAAATTGCCGCCTAATTAACGGGTATGGTCCTACTGAAAGTACAACCTTTGCTTGCTGTCATGTAATTGATGCAGTTGATTCAGCTTCAATTCCAATTGGAACGCCGATCGCCAACACCCAAGCTTACATTCTCGATCGCAATTTTCAGCAGGTTCCGATTGGCATTCCGGGCGAACTTTACTTAGGGGGCGATGGTTTGGCGCGGGGCTATCTCGATCGTCCTGATCTCACTGCCGATCGCTTCATTCCCAGTCCGTTTATACCTGGAGAACGACTTTACAAAACGGGGGATTGTGTTCGCTATCGACCAGACGGGGCGATCGAATTTCTTGGACGGCTCGATCAACAAATTAAGATTCGTGGTTTTCGGATTGAACCGGGAGAAATTGAGGCTGCCCTACTGGAACACCCAGATGTGCAAGCGGCGATCGTCTCGTCAAATGTTCAGGAAAATCGCAAGCGGCTGATTGCTTATGTTGTTGCGCCGTCGATCGCACCCGATGTCCTGCGGCAGTTTCTCACCCCAAAATTGCCCGACTATATGATTCCTAGCGCTTTTGTGCAGCTAGAAGTTCTGCCGCTGACCGCAAACGGTAAAGTCGATCGCGTAGCGCTCTCGGAACGATATCGCAAAGCGCTTCCAAAGTTTGAGCCAACCCCAGCAGAAAATCACGCACCACGAACCGCGATCGAAACCACGCTTACACAAATCTGGTCAGACTTGTTGCATACATCGGTTGGGGTTTATGACAATTTCTTTGAACTCGGCGGCGATTCAATCTTAGCGATTCAAATTATTGCCAGAGCGAATTCCGCAGGTTTACAGCTAACACCAAAGCAGCTATTTCAATACCAGACGATCGCAGAATTAGCTACGGTTGCAACAATTGCAGATTCGATCGATGCTGAGCAGGGAATTGTAACAGGCGATATACCCCTAACCCCGATTCAGCACTGGTTTTTTGAGCAAAAGATTGAGCAGCCACATCACTTTAATCAGGCGGTTCTTCTGAAGATGGAATCGTCTCTAAATCCGGTCTGGTTGAAAGAGGCGATCGCCCATCTTCAACAACATCATGATATGTTGCGATCGCGCTTTCAGGTGACAGATAATGGCTGGCGGCAGTCGATCGCGCCGCCGGATGAAAACGTGCCGCTGAGCTATTTTGATTTTTCTGCGATCGATTCAATCCATCAGCAGCAGGCGATCGAACAAACTGCCCAAGATTTACAGACTAGCTTAAACTTGCAAGAGACCTTGATGCGAGTTGCTTTGTTTAATTTGGGCGATCAGCAACGATTACTGATTATCCTACATCATCTCATTACCGACGGTATTTCCTGGCGCATTCTGTTAGAAGATTTGGAAACGGCTTATCAGCAGATTAGCCAAAATCAGCCTGTTCAACTTCCAGCAAAAACGACTTCCTTTAAGCAGTGGTCGGAGCGACTACAAGGCTACACACCTTCAAAAACATACGATTGGTCGATCGACTATCACCCACTACCGATCGATCATCCTAATGGCGAAAATTCAATTGCAGTTAGCGATCGAGTCAGCATTCAGCTATCAAAAGAATCAACTTATGCCCTGCTAACTGAAGTACCGAAAGCGTACAGCACTCGAATTGACGAAGTGTTGTTGACGGCTTTAGTTGAAGCGGTAGCCAGTTGGACAGGAAGGCGATCGCTGCTCATCGACCTAGAAAATCACGGGCGAGAGATGGTGTTTGATAATGTTGATATTTCTCGCACAGTGGGCTGGTTTACTGCGATCGCGCCTGGTTTTCTCAGCTTAGAAACTGCGAGCGATCCAGGCAATGCGCTCAAACAGGTGAAAGAACAACTGCGGCGAATTCCGAATCGCGGTATTGACTATGGAATTCTCAAATATTTGCGAAAAGATGCAAGATTGAAAACACAACCTCAAGCTGAAATCTGTTTCAATTATTTGGGGCAGTTTGACCAATCAGGTACAAACTTTAGTATTGCTTCAGAGTCGATCGGTGAAACTCAGAGTCCTAGCTTGATCCGTCCGTATTTGCTGGAAATTAATGGATCGATCGCATCAGGACAACTGCAACTCGACTGGATCTACAGCACAAAGATTCACAGGCGAGAAACGATCGCCCAGCTTGCAGAAGCCTTTCAAGCAAAATTGCAAGAGTTGATCGAACACTGTCAGTTATCAGCGGGCGGCTACACGCCTTCAGATTTTGCACTGGCAGAGCTTGAGCAAAGCCAGCTTGATGCGATTCTTGCGAGCGTGGATTTTGGAGGGGAAGCAGAATGAACAAGGCGATCGAAGACATTTATCCGCTGTCACCGCTTCAGCAGGGAATGCTGTTTCACGGTTTGCTTGCACCGGAGTCAGGCGTGTTTGTGGTGCAAGTTTGCTTTGAGATTCATGGTGATCTTGACCTGACAAAATTTGAACAGGCTTGGCAGCAGGCGATCGATCGACATGCGATTTTGCGATCGGCGTTTGCGTGGCAAGAAAAGCCGCTTCAGGTGGTTGGAAAACAGGCAAAGCTGGCGATCGAACTGTTAGATTGGCGATCGATTCTGCCCGATCAGCAGCAACAGCAGCGAGACGCATTGTTGCAAGAGCAGCGATCGAAAGGCTTCAATCCTGCGAAAGCGCCACTGATGCGAATCACGCTGATTCGAGTGCAGGAAAATGTCTATCAAGCCGTTTGGAGCTATCATCATTTGCTGTTAGATGGCTGGTCGGTTCCGATTTTGCTGCAAGATGTTTTCGCGTTTTATCAGCAGATTCGTTTGCCTCGCGTTCGTTCCTATCGCGACTACATTGTTTGGCTTCAGCAGCAGGATTTGTCACAGGCTGAAGCGTTTTGGCGGCGGATGCTTCAAGGGTTTGCTGCGCCGACTCCGCTGGGAATTGATACCGTTTCGGGACACCACGATCGCGCCTCCACTTCAGCCCAGCCGACCTATCTCGAACAGCAATTGCAGCTTGCGCTCAACCTTGGCGGCGAGTTGCAGGCGTTCGCTCAGCGGCATCAACTAACGCTGAATTCGATCGTGCTGGGGGCGTATGCGCTGCTGCTGGGTCGATACAGCGGCGAGTCAGATGTAGTGTTTGGTACGACGGTTTCAGGGCGGCCTGCGTCACTGGTGGGGTCAGAGGCGATCGTTGGCCTGTTCATCAATACGCTGCCGATGCGCGTCCGGCTGGACAATCAGCCTGTTTTGCCTTGGCTGCATCAGCTTCAGGCGCAGCAGGTCGAACTGCGGGACTATGAGTATACGCCGCTGGCTGAAATTCAGCGCTGGAGCGAGATTCCGCGCTCAACCCCTCTATTTGACAGCCTCCTAATCTTCGAGAACTACCCGATCGCCCCCAGCCTGCAACAGTCGATCGCCGCGCTGAATCTGCAAAACATCCGCACGATCGAGCAGACAAACTATCCGCTGACGGTCTACGCCGTTGCTGATGGCGCAATCACGCTCAGGATTTTGTACGACTGCGATCGCTTCACCTCAGAGGCGATCGATCGGATGCTCGGCCATCTGCAAACGCTGCTGACGGGGATGATTCGCCAGCTTGAGCAGCCGATTTCTGAGTTACCAATCTTGACGGCGGCAGAACAGCAGCAGTTCGACCAGTGGAACGCGACCGAGACGAACTACGCCGATCTGCCCCTGCCGCAACTGTTTGAGGCGCAGGTCGATCGATCGCCCGACGCGATCGCCGTCCACATTTGGCAATCGATCGCTCACCTACCGTGAACTGAACGAGCGATCGAATCAGCTTGCTCGCTATTTGCAAGCGATCGGGTTTAATCCTGCCGCCCCGATTGGAATTTACCTCGATCGATCGATCGAGATGCTGGTTGCACTGCTGGCAACGCTGAAGGCGGGCGGAACCTATTTGCCCCTCGATCCGGCCTATCCTGCTGAGCGGCTGAATTTTATGCTGCAAGATGCTCAGGTTGAGCGGGTGTTGACGCGATCGCTGCCGCCACTGCCAACGGTTCGATCGATTGATCTGGCAGCAGAATCGGACGCGATCGCGCGGCATTCGTCGGAGAATTTGCCTGCTGCAAATCAGTCGATCGCCTATTTGCTCTACACTTCTGGCTCGACTGGGACACCCAAAGCCGTGCAAATTTTGCACAAATCGCTCTCGAATTTTCTGCTCTCGATGCGCGATTGCCTCCGAGTCACCGCGCACGATCGCCTGCTTGCTGTCACGACGATCGCCTTTGACATCGCCGCCCTTGAACTGTTCTTGCCGCTGATCGTCGGGGCAGAAGTGGTGATTGCGGCACGGGAAGTCACCAGCGACGGGATGCAGTTGGCCGCACTGCTCGATCGCCATTCAGTCAACCTCATACAGGCAACTCCCGCAACTTGGCGATTGCTGCTGGCGAGTGGCTGGCAAGGTAAACGAGATTTGAAGATTCTCTGCGGTGGGGAAGCGCTCGATCGCGCCCTAGCAACCAATCTACTAAACTGCGCTCAGCAAGTCTGGAATCTTTATGGCCCCACCGAAACTACGATCTGGTCAGCCGCTTTGCAGGTCGCAGAAGAGCATCTTGAAACGGCGACTGTTCCAATTGGAGAACCGATCGCCAACACGCAGCTACACATTCTCGATCGCCACCTCCAGCCCGTTGCGATCGGCGTTCCGGGCGAACTTTACATTAGCGGTACAGGCTTGGCGCACGGCTATTTGAATCGGCCTGATTTGACGGGCGATCGCTTTCTTCCTCACGCATCAGGACGGCTGTATCGAACGGGCGATCGCGTCCGGCGGCTGGCAAATGGGGCGATCGAATACCTCGGACGGTTGGATCATCAGGTGAAGCTCAGAAGCTACCGCATCGAATTGGGCGAAATTGAAGCCGTTCTCAGGCAGCATCCCGACGTGGATCAAGCGATCGTGCTACTGGAAGACGATCGGCTGGTGGCTTATCTGGTTCCCGGCTGTCCGGCTGAGGTGCGATTGCTGATCCAAAGGCAACTGCCGAGCTACATGATTCCGAGCGCGTTTGTGGAACTGGCGGCATTTCCGCTGACGCCAAACGGCAAGATCGACAGGCAGGCATTGCGAGAATTATCGACAGTTCAAGCAATCCGTTCAACCTCGATCGCGCCTCGAAATGCGATCGAAGCCGAGCTAGCCGAGATTTGGGCGATCGCGCTGGGGCTGGAATCGGTGGGCGTGGAGGATGATTTTTTTGCGCTGGGTGGACATTCGCTGCTGGCAACTCGCGTTGTGGCGCAGATTCGCGAGGCGTTTGGCGTCGAGCTTCCGCTCAGGCAGCTATTTGAAACGCCGACGATCGCCCAGATTGCCCTGACGCTTGACCAGTCGCGGCTGGCTTTGCCTGCGATCGAACCAGTCGAGCGATCGGGCGTTCTCTCGTTCGCGCAGCAGCGGCAGTGGGTGCTGGCGCAGCTTGAGCCGCATCATCCCGCCTATTTGATTCCCGCTGCAATTCGCATTCAGGGCGGGCTGGACGTGCAAATTTTGCACAAATGCTTTATCGCAGTGGTTGAGCGGCATGAAGTGCTGCGAACGGCGATTCACACGATCGAGGGTCAGCCCGTTCCGGTTGCGATCGACCATCCGCCCGTCGAACTGCCGCTGATCGATCTGACTGCGCTGCCGATGCCCGAAACCCAAATGCAGCAGTTCGTTTCCCAAAATTCGATCGAGCCGATCGCCATTGATCGCGCCCCGCTGCTGCGGCTGCGGCTGTTGCGTTTGAGTGCGATCGATCATGTCTTGCTGCTGACGCTGCATCACATCGCTGCGGATGGCTGGTCGATCAATTTGCTGATTCGCGAAGTGATCGCGCTCTACGATGCCCTGATTCAAGGAAAACCCGCCGCTCTGCCGGAATTGCCGATTCAGTATGCCGACTTTGCCCAGTGGCAGCGGCAATGGTTGCAGGGTGAACCGATCGATCGCCAACTGGCCTACTGGCGATCGCAATTGCAGGACGCGCCGCCGCTGCTGGAGTTGCCGATCGATCGCCCCCGTCCGGCTGTGCAAACAGGTTGCGGCCAAAGCCACAAATTTGAGATCAATCCGGCCACCAGTCGAGCTTTGCAGCAGGTGGCTCGGCAGGCGGGCTGTACGCTGTTTATGACGCTGCTGGCGGCCTTTCAGATTTTGCTGTCTCGCTACAGCGATCGATCGGATATTCTCGTTGGTACACCGATCGCCAACCGCACCCGCCGCGAAACCGAACTGCTGATCGGCTGCTTTGCCAACACGCTCGTTTTGCGAACCGATCTATCGGGCAATCCGACCGTTTTGGAACTGCTCCGGCGCGTCAAGCAGGTTGCCCTGGATGCCTACACGCATCAGGATTTGCCGTTTGAGCAGCTTGTAGATGCGCTTCAGCCAGAGCGATCGCTCAGCTACAGCCCGCTGTTTCAGGTGATGTTTTTGTTCAGTCCGCTTTGCCGCCCGTCGCGATCGAAGATTTAACCTGGAGTGTGGTGGAGCGCGATCGCCACACGGCGAAATTCGACCTGACGCTAGAAATGGCCGAAACGCCAACCGGATTCAGCGCACTGCTGGAATACGACTGCGATCTATTTGAAGCCGCCACGATCGAGCGGATGGCCGGACATCTCCAGACGCTTCTAGATGCGATCGCCGCTCAACCCACTCGCCGCCTGTCCGATCTGCCGCTGCTCACCGCGATCGAACAGGCAGACCTGACTCAGTGGAATCAAACCCAAGCTGACTATCCGCAAACCACCATCCATCAACTGTTTGAGGCGCAGGTGGAGCGATCGCCCGATGCCGTTGCCCTGATCCACCAAGACCAGCAGATCACCTATGGCGAACTCAACGCCCGCGCCAATCAGCTTGCTCACACGCTGCGCGGCTTGAACGTCCATTCTGAGCGAGTTGGAATCTGCGTAGAGCGATCGATCGAACTGGCGATCGGACTGCTGGGGATTCTCAAGGCGGGTGCGGCTTACGTTCCCATTGATCCGAAGTATCCGAGGGAGCGATCGGATTTCATGCTGAGGAATGCGGGCGTGAAGGTGTTGGTCGTGAGTGGCGAAGGCTTTGACCCTCATCCCCTAGCCCTTTCTCCCTGGGGAGAAGGGGAACCGATCCGGCTGCGGCTGAGCGCTGACGGGGAAAACCGATCCGGCTGTTGCCCCCGTCTCCCCAGGGAGAGGGG
>JAAUTJ010000333.1 GCA_012031475.1 Leptolyngbyaceae cyanobacterium SM1_3_5
GCCTGCTGAAGTGATTGCAGCGGCACGCGGCCTGAAGTATCGCGACTTTCTGATTGTTTCGCTGATTGTCGATCGCCCCAATTTGTTTCCCGACAACTGGCTATACATCCACAGCCCCGAATTCACAGTCGGGCGGATTCAAAACTTTGGCAACTGGAGTCCTGAAATGGTTCCAGATGCCGGAAAGACCTGTTTGGGCATGGAGTACTTTTGCAGTCAGGGCGATCGAATCTGGGAAATGTCAGATGCCGATTTGATCAAGCTGGCAACGCAGGAAGCGATCGATCTGGGCTTGGGTGTGAAACCGGGCGATGTCCAAGACGGCACGGTGATTCGCCAGCACAAAGCCTATCCGGTTTATGATGGCGAATATCGTCAGCACCTTGAAGTGATTCAAAACTACCTGAAGCGGTTTGAGAATCTGCAAACGGTGGGGCGAAACGGAATGCACCGCTACAACAACCAAGACCACTCAATGCTAAACCGCGATGCTTGCGGTCAAAAACATTTTGGGTGCAAAGCATGACCTGTGGGAAGTCAACACCGAGCGTTCCTATCACGAAGAGTTTACGGTTGAAAAGCCCACGACGCCTCCAGATGAGAATCGCTTGGAAGCCACGCCCGCTTTGACTTCTTGAGAATCGCGATCGATCGCTAGCGAAAACTGTGGATCGAGGTCGGTACGTTGTGCTGACCTCGATTTGCTGTCTGACGGACTGAATCTAGGGTAGGCTGACTAGCTCTGATTCGATCGCGCTTCGATCGAGCGATCGCCCGATAAACACGAGGCGCGTTTCCCTGGTTTCTTGCGGTTGCCAGGGTCGGTCGTAAAACTGCTCAAAGCGTTCGCCCACGCCCTGCATCACCAGTCGCATCGGCTTGTTGGGCACATGCACAAAGCCTTTGATGCGGTAGATTTCTTGCTGCTGCACGATCGCCTGAAGCCGCTGCTGGAGGAGAACCGGATCAAAGCTGCGATCGAAAATGACATGAGCCGAATCGATGTTGTCGTCGTGGTCGTGGTCTTCCTCGCTGTCGTGGTGGCTCGGACGCTGGGCAAGGTCATCCTCAACTGCCGCATGAAAGCCGAGCAAAACGCTGGCATCGATCGAACCGCGATCGCACTCGACCATTTTGACGGCGCGGGGCAGTTCCGACTCGACGATCGATCGCACCTGCGCGACGGCTTCCGCCGACACCAAATCCGTTTTGCTCAGCAAAATTAGATCGGCGCAGGCCAATTGGTCTTCAAACAATTCTTGCAAAGGCGTTTCATGATCCAGATTCGGGTCGGCTTCGCGCTGAAGGGCGATCGCCGCCAGATCTTTTGCCAGCGTACCTGCCGAAACTGCCTCGCAGTCCACCACTGTGACCACGCCATCGACCGTTGCGCCATTGCGAATTTCCGGCCAGCCAAACGCCTTAACGAGCGGCTTGGGCAGCGCGAGGCCGGAAGTTTCGATCAGAATGCAGTCGATGCGATCGCGCCGTTTCAGCAGTTCCAGCATCGTTGGCAAAAATTCTTCCTGCACCGTGCAGCACAAGCAGCCGTTCGTCAGTTCAACCACGTTCGCGTCTGATTCTTCTTCTGGGCAAACCTGGCACGATCGCAGCAGTTCGCCATCGATTCCCAGTTCGCCAAACTCGTTGACCACAACGGCAATTCGCCGTCCCTGATTGTTTTGCAGCAAATGCCGAATCAGCGTGGTTTTGCCGCTGCCCAAGAAGCCAGTGACGATCGTAACGGGAATTTTGGCGGCCATAGATGGTACGGTAGCTGGAATTGCCGTTCTATTATGGCGCGAATGGCGCAAGCAGAGCTTTGAATAGCTTTATACGGAGTGAGCCAGAGTGAGCCGGAACGGGTTAAGCGCGATCGCTGTGGTCTTCGATCGCCAAATACTGATCGCCCAATCTGCCCAACGTGAGTGCAATCACCTGAGATTTTGCACCGATTGCATGACCCGCCCTGAATTAAAATTCAAAGCGAACAGCGAAAGTCGCAAAACTGACTGAAAAGCCGATCGTGCCAAGGTTCTAACCCGTTTGAACAGGTTTTTGCTTTTAGCCCGAAATTGATTTCAGGGCGTTGTGGCAACTGCTGCAAGACCGCAGATGACCAGATGGGCTGCGTGGCGATCGCACCCACAAACGATCCTCAAAATCCCCATTTTTGCAGGAGTTAGGGGGGCTGTCCGATCGCAAAATACCGATCGCCCAATCTACTCAAAACCATCCTGAGCGCTGAGCATTGGACTTGAATTTTGAGAGTGAAGCCGCCGCTTAAATGACACAATTGTACTACTAAGTTGTGGGTTCGATCGAGCCGTCTGCCCAGCTTCGGGAACTTTAAAGCTCGTCTGTTCTTCTTACTGCCATGCCTCAGTCCGCTTTGACTCGCGCTCACGATTGGCTGACTGATTCTCGGCGGCTCGCTCACGTCGCGATCGCCACAACCGCTGCTGCCGTCACGATCGGTCAGGCGCTTCCGGCTGAAGCTCAGCCCGCCCGACTCACCAGCCGCGATCCCAACAGTGCAATCAACGTGCGTACCGCTCCCACCACGCAGGCGGCGGCTCCAAACTACGGAACAGCGGGCGATCGCGTCGAAATTCTCGGCCAAACTAGAGGCAGCGATGGCTACACCTGGTATCGCGTCCGGTTTGTTGGGTCGGGCGTACAGGGCTGGGTGCGTGGCGATTTTGTCGTACCGCTGGCGGAGGCTGCATCTGCGGTTCGGCCAACTCCGCTGTCGATCGCGCCGCCTGAGTCAAGCCCGATTGCAAGTCCCCGTTCGACGGTTAGTCCAACTCCGACGGCACACTACACCACCGAACAGATTAATTACTTTCTGGAAGTCGCGCTAGGTGCAGAATTTGGCTCATCGGATGCCGTGATTCGCAAGTGGAATGCCCCCATTCGGATTCGCGTCGCAGGCAGACCCACAGCCGAGGATCTGCGATCGCTGCAAACCATCGTTCGCGATTTGAATGGACTGGTGCAGGGCATTTCGCTGGCGATCGACAACACCAATCCGAATGTTGAAATGGTGTTTGCGCCCGAATCTGAATTTCGTCGCTATGAACCCAACTATCAGTCCACGAATATGGGATTTGGCTGGATTTGGTGGAATCAAAACACGCTCAATCGCGCTCGAATCTTGATTTCAACGACGGGCGTAACGCAGCAGGAGCGATCGCATCTGATTCGCGAAGAACTTACGCAGTCACTCGGCCTGATGCAGGATTCTGACCGCTATCCTGACAGCATGTTCTATCAGGGGTGGACAGACCCAACGCAGTTTTCCGCGATCGATCGCACGATTATCGCAATGCTGTATCGGCCTGAAATTCAAGTCGGCATGACGCGATCGCAAGTTGTGCAAGTGCTGCGATCGCTCTCCGCAACGGCTCCGACCGCAACGGCTCCGACCGCAACTGTGCCTGCCGTCAGCAACCAGCCGCTTGATTTTTCGCTCAGCCGGATTGGGCGATCGTGGTGGGAGGCGATCGCCCAGCGATGACGTTTGGGCTGGCGTTTAGTCAGCGTTCAGCCCTGCGGTTGCCACCCAGCCCGATCGATCGCTGAGTTTTGCCCAGCGATAGCCATCGCGAGACACGCGCTCTCCGGTCAGCCGGACGGTTTCGCCAAAGCCTGCTCCGCCGATTTGGGCAAATTCCAAACCGGGACCAGAGCGAATTTTCACGCCAATTCCAGCGACGACGCGAGCGGGCGACCCGCCGCCAACACCACCCGAACTGTTGCTGGCATCAGTAATGAATTGCGAAGAAATCCAGCCGCCATTCAGCAGTTGCGCGAAGCCGCTCGATCCGGTTGAGACGCGGACGCGCACAGCGGCATTGTAGGGCAGCGTTCCAATCACCGAGCTACCCGTGCTGGGACCGCTGCGGATGTTGAGGCCGCTGCGAGCCGTCACGCGCACGAGGGCACCCGATCCGCCCGGATTTCCACCACCGGGGCCGCCGCTGTTCGCGCAAGAAATGTTGGGATTCAGTCCCATTCTGCTGGCGGTGGCTGGCCCAACAACGCCATCGCGAGACAGGCCGTTGCTGGTCTGAAACTGCTTCACCGCGAATTCCGTTTTGGGACCGAATGCACCGTCCGTGTCGCCGACGCTGTAGCTGTTTTGTTGCAGCGTGGTTTGCAGCGTGGTCACGGCACTGCAAACGTTGCCGCGCCGCAGGGCTGCATCGGCATCGGGGGCATGAGTGAGAACGCCGATCGCAACGGCTGCTCCGGCCACACCCATGAGGGCAGAGGTGGGAATTGCCGACGTGATTTCGTTGATCGATCGCAGTTCCACCGGAGTGGGATTTTCGTAGTCAATGGCTGCATGAATAAAGGCTAGTGTTTCCATATGTTTCCTTGTCGGTTGAACATCCAAACAATCTATTTTCAATTAAAAAATTGCCGCTCATCTTGCGAGCAGGAACGAGTCAATCTTGAGTAGCGATCCTGATGGCTCGATTCAAGCAGCAAGCGTTTCACCCAAAGATTGATAAATCTTAAGATTTCAGCAAACTGCTGACTGCTGCTTGTACCTCAACATTTAATTAGAGAGGAATTTCGGAAAAAACATCTGCAAATTCAGGCATTCTTAAGAGTTTTTGTTTGATCGATCACTGTCATACCTGTTTTCTTCTGATATGAATTCTCATAGCGATCGCGACGTGTCGACCTGCTCTTTCCTGCAAAGTGGCAGCGTGGGCTGAGGCTAGATGTGACTCAGCTTGCTGTCTAAAATCTTAAATTTTGCTAAATTAGCGTTGAATTTTGATTAACTTCGATGACTAAAGTAGCGCCGCTTTACCACTCATCGAACAGGCGCTTTATCATAGAGAATTTTCGCCATTTTAGGCAAGAATCAATTTTCAAAACTTGTCTCATCGCGTCTGCTCTCCCCGAAGGAAATGTGCAAAGATATTAAAGATGTGCTTCTGTCTGTGTGGAATCAACAATAATGCTAGTGTCTAAAATGACTGCTCTGGTATTGGTGGTGCTGCTCTGGTTGGGCGGAAGTGTGCAGGCGATCGCGCAACCTTTCACATCGGCTGAACTGCGATCGCCTGCAATTGAGATGTCGCAACTAGGAGTCAGTCCATTGTTTTCGTTTTCAGGAACGCGCCCAGCCAATTTGGGCGTGAAAGACGGTCAGCTTTTGGCTTGTCCCGGTACGCCCAACTGCGTCAACAGCCAAAGCACCGATCCCAACAGCCAAACTGTCCCGCTGACCTATTCTGATTCACCCCAGCAGGCGATCGCTCGCCTCAAAACGGTGATCGAAGCGCAGCCGCGCACCAAAATTATTGCGGCAGAAGATAACTATCTCTATGCCGAATTCACCACTGCCTTGATGGGGTTTGTGGAT
This sequence comes from Leptolyngbyaceae cyanobacterium SM1_3_5, assembly GCA_012031475.1. Taxonomy (GTDB): domain Bacteria; phylum Cyanobacteriota; class Cyanobacteriia; order Elainellales; family Elainellaceae; genus JAAUTJ01. Next base: position 5,390 of record JAAUTJ010000333.1, read on the forward strand.
GATGTCGAGTTTTACCTGGATGAAGCGGCAGGCGTCATTCATGTGCGATCGGCCTCGCGGCTCGGCCAGTCTGATTTAGGCGTGAACCGCAAGCGCATCGAAACCATTCGATCGCAGTTCACGCCGTCGTAATTGGGCTGCGATCGAACCGATTTAAATTCTCGTCGCTAGCTGAACCCAAAGACAAACAGTCCTAAGCCGCAGACTAAGGCGAGAATTGCCAGGACAAAACCTGCATTCGGGCTGTTTTTCCAGGAGTAATTTTTATCTGGCATTTGTCGAGAAATGTAAAGGGACTGAAATTAATTGTGACACTGCTGGCCGTCAGAAATCTACTGTCATAAGTAGAATTTGGCTTTCTTTGGGTGATGAAGATCACATCTCGCGGCTGATCTTGATCGCGGACGAGTCAGGGGTCTACCCAGATAATGAATTTGACTCAACTCTAGCCGAGTCATCAACAGGGAACACACAACAACCGGACAGATTTCCATTACGGAGGCTGCCGGTTTTTATTGGCGATCGGGTGTCGGGTGTCGGGTGTCGGGTGTCGGG
>JAAUTJ010000334.1 GCA_012031475.1 Leptolyngbyaceae cyanobacterium SM1_3_5
CATGCACATCGTCTGCTCAGACGGCAAACTTCAGCCTGCCGAACTGATGACGCAGGCGATCGCGATCGGGCTGAAAGGCATGGCAATCACCGATCACCACACGATCGAAGGCTATCGTGCTGCACAGCGCTGGCTGGAAGATTGGCAGTGGAATCATCCGGGTCAGTCTGGGCCGCAGTTGTGGACGGGAACTGAAATTAATGCGAGCTTGCTCAGCACAGAAGTTCACATTCTCGCCTACGCCTTCAACCCGCATCACAGCGCCATTCAGCGCTATTTGGGCAGACGCACCCTGAGCGGCAATGACTATCAGGTCGATCGCGTCATTGCGGCCATCCATCAAGCGGGCGGCTTGGCAGTTTTGGCACATCCGGCTCGCTACCGCAAATCGCATCACGATTTGATTCCCGCTGCTGCAAAAGCAGGCATTGACGGCGTTGAAGCCTTCTATGCCTACAGCAATCCCAGCCCTTGGAAGCCCAGCCCTCAACAAACCCATGAAGTGCGATCGCTCAGCGCCAAACATCACCTGTTCAACACTTGCGGAACTGATACGCATGGCCGCAGCCTGCTCCAACGCCTCTAGATCGCTTCTTCAAGATCCTAAAAATGAAGCCCCTGCTGAACTTCAGCAGGGGCTTTTTAGTCAAGGTTTATTAAGATTTTAAGAAAATGAGTTGGCGGTTAGGGCAAAGCATTAATCAAGCCGATCACGCCCGCACTGACGGCAGTTAGCAGAACGGCGAACGAAATCGACTGTCCGAGGTGCTTTTTGGCTTGCATGATAGTTTCCTGAATGAAAAATCTGAAGTTCTTAGACAATATCAATCCTTTGCAGAGCGAAACCAAAAATAACAGATTTTATAAGAAACTTAACTTAACTTTATTTTTCATAGTGCGATCGCTCACAACAAATAACTGAATAAATGACCGAAAGTTTTAAACGGCTAAGCGATCGCCCTTGTTGCTATCCGGAAATTGAGAGAATTGCGCCGCCAAGATTCAGCAATTCTTCGTTACAAAAGATTTGATTGGAGGTTGAAGATTAGGAATGGTTTGCGATCGAACATTCCTGAACGATCGCTTCGCACATCTGCCGCACTGAATTAATTAAAAAGATCCGCGAACAATCATGTAATTCTTCTCGTCGAATGATGCGTTCTTGAACTTTTCCTCGCTGCAAAAGGTAACGTCGATAGGTTCCAGCCAATAGTCCGCAGGCGAGCGGCGGCGTGTACCATTTATTATCTAGTTCAACAACTAAATTTCCGGTGCAAAACTCGGTTAACTCCCCTTTTTCATTCCATAACAGCACCTCATCAAAATTGAGATATTGCTGTTTCATTTGTTTGTAAATCGATCGATTGGTTGTTTTGTGGTAAAGAAAAATATCAGCAGAATTGACAGGTGAATCGGCAAGTGCAACTTGGAGCGATTGCCCTAATTCATCGTCGGTCAAAATGGCTGTTTCGATCTGAGTTTTACCTTGATTAGAAACGCGAAGACGAACTTTATGAGGTAGTGGTGGCAGAGTTTGAATAGTTGAAAGAAGGCGATCGCGGACTCGATCAATATCTACTTTGAACGCAAAATAACTGGCAGAAGTTTGTAAACGCTGGAGATGAAAGTCAAGCAAAAAATATTCGCTCGGCGTCCACAGCAGCGTTTCCAATAGCTCAAACTGTGGCTGAGCTAAAACCTTTGCTTTCGTGCAGCATTCATCATATTCATCGGCTTCGATCGAATCCCAAACGATGCCGCCGCCGACGCCATATTCTGCCGTTTTCTGAATGCGATCGATCAAAACCGTCCGAATTGCAACATTAAACTGGGCAGTTTTTTCAGGCGTGAAATATCCGATTGTACCTGTATAAATTCGTCTGGAACTCTCTTCCAATTCAGCGATAATTTGCATCGTGCTGGATTTGGGCGCGCCTGTAATGGAAGCACAAGGAAAGAGCGATCGCCACATTTCAACAAAATCTGCTTGGGTCAAACACTGTACAGAAGAAGTCATTTGCCACAGCGTCGGATATTGCTCAACGTTGAACAGTTGCGGCACTTGAACGCTGCCAATTTCGGCAATGCGTCCGAGATCGTTGCGAATCATATCGACAATCATCAAGTTTTCAGCTTGATTTTTTTCTGAATTCCGTAATGCATTGGCGAGGTGGCGATCGTTCCCCGCCAAACCCCGTGCCAATGTTCCCTTCATTGGCCGACAGATAATTTGTGCTTGGGAGTTCGATCGATTTTGCTGAAAAAATAATTCCGGTGAAGCGCTACAAATTGCCCAGTTTTCTAAGCTAATGAAAGCACCATATTGACAGTTTTGCGCTTGGATAAGCTGGAGAAAGTAATTCCAGGGATCGGCTAAAAATTGAGCTTGCAAACGAAATGAAAAGTTGACCTGATAGGTTAAACCCTGCGCAATGTAGGATTTGATTTTGGCGATCGCTTTTCCATATTCTTCTCTAGAAATTGAAGGCTTCCAATTGAGGGAAATGAACGATCGATCGTCGATCTCCGGCAAAGTAACTACATTGAAATCCGCATAGATGCCAAACCAGACGAGCGGAAATTTCTTGCAAGAAATTACTTTGAAACTAGAATCAAACGCAGGTGCGGCTTCGTAGCTTAAAAATCCGGCAGCATAGTAGCCGCGATCGACAAATTGCTGAACTTTTTCAAGCAGCGGGATAACTTCTGCAACATAAGTTGTTGTTAGAATCTCGATCGGATTTTGAAAATAAAGCCACTGCTGTCGATCGGCATCTTGCAAAACGACGCTATTGATCGAAGGCGCAATTAATTCTGCTGTCAAACGCAACTTCATCACTCAAACTTAAGTATCTTTGAGGCGAAAATAGACTGCGCCTCGCTGCAAAGTTGGTCCGCTGCCGTAGCTGGTGACGGTGAGCGATCGCACATTTTCCAACACGGGTTTGGCCGCAATTCTTGCTAGTCTTGCTAAGGGAATTCGATCGCCGGAAATGCGTTCGATCGTCGGCCAGTCGAGATACAAATAGCCATCGTTGGGTCGATCGAGAGCCGCGATCGCCTGCTCAAAGTTTTCGCTTTCGGTAATCGGTTCGCTGTGAGCGTTCAAGGCTTGCCGCATCGCTTCGACTGACGTAGCGAGAATTTCGTACTTGCCGACGCTGGCGCGGACGCCCTGCACTTCCGCCTTCAGGTCAACGCCCTCACTGCTGCGGCTGTTGGCCTCGGTCGAAAGTTTTGTCCAGGTGGTGACGGCCTGGTCGTCCAGCGTCAGGGCAACGATGCTGAGGCCGCGATCGCCCGCAATTTCGTCAAACCGCGCCAACTGCTCGCTGGTGTTGGACTTGCGCTCGGTGACGAAAATCCAGTCAGGGACGGCTTTGCGCTCGATCGGCGCGACCATGCCCAGCGCAAACTCGCCCGTCACCCAGTCGAACAAGTCTTCGGGCTGCAAGCTCCACCGGGCTTCGAGGTCGGTCTGGAGGCGATCGACAAACTCGGCCAGCGGCTTGTACGGCTCAATGCCCTGCGCGATTTCGGTTCGGAACTGTCGCAAATCCTCGCCGCCTGCTGCCAGAGGACTTGTCGCCGGAATGAACTTCAGCGCTCCGACCGATCGATCAAGCGGCGGTTTGGCAGTCGGCAGCGTTTGCCCAGAAGCCGCCAGCAGAACCGTATCAGCCAGCAACCCTTGGCGATCGAACTTCAGTGCCGCCGCCAAACTTTCATAGCGCTGGCTCAAATCTGCGACCTGCGTTTTGTCCAATAGGCCGGAAAGCGCGGCGAAATTCACGAAGGCCACGCCCATTTGCCGCTTGGGAAACTGCTCGATCGCCCGCTCATAAGTGGCCGTATTGCTCAAGCCCAATTCCGGTGCTTGTACGTTGTTGATCGCGTCGCGCAGCACTTTCGGGTGATTGGCAAACAGGACGAAGCGATTGCCGACCAGCGCCATTGCGGGCGGCTGCGTTCCGATCGGGCTGTTTGTCCCGGTCGGATTCTCGCTGTAAATAATCTTGACTCCGGCAAACTGCTCAAACGTCAGATTTGCGCCTGCGATCGCCTGCTTCTGCCAAAAAGCTGCAAAAATTCTCGCGCCTGACGAGCATCGCGGCTGGCGATCGCTAGCAAATATCCAGCCTGTGCGCCGTTCGTCGGGTCGCGATCGAAATCCGGCGCAGTCACGGCAAACGTCACTTCATCGCCAATCCAGGGCTGAATGTCTTGCTGATAGTCCAGTCCGGTGCGCTGCAACAAATTTTGCTTGAGGCGATCGATTTGGGCGCGGGCGCGACGACGCTCAGCCGGACGCACCGAAGCCAGTCGAAATGCTTCCAGGCGATCGGGATTCACCAAGAGCGAGACGACAGCCGGAGCCTGACGCGGCACAAACACAATGGCTGAGGGAGCGCGATCGCCACTGCTCAACGCGGCGAACGGATTGCCCGATGCCAGCCACACCAAACCGCCCAATCCGGCCAGCAGCAGCGTCGCCACGATCGCAATTAGCAAATAGAAAAATGTCCGCAGTCGAGGCGGCGTGTCGGAGCGCAACGGAGCGGAAGTGGAAACCATAAGTGCAGCGCGACAAGTGCAGCGCGATCGGTTGGAATACCCAACATTCTGCCAGATTGCCGCCTGACCGATCGCCTGTCACAAGTCAATCGCGCTGATCGATCGCGACTTGATACGCTAGAAGCGGCGTGAGGCAAAGCGAATGTCTGTGTTTTTAGCATCATTATTCCGACTTACAACCGCAAACCGATTCTCGAAAAGTGCCTGCGGGCGATCGAGCATCAGCAGTTCGATTTGCCGTATGAAGTGGTTTTGGTGGATGACGGCTCCACTGATGGCACGATCGACTGGTTCAAACTGCATCAGTCCGAGTTTCTGCATACGCGCCTGTTCTGCCAAGATCATCAGGGGCCAGCGGCGGCTCGCAATCTTGGAATTGAGCGATCAATCGGTGAGACGATTATTTTTATCGACAGCGATTTGGTTGTGACCGATCGCTTTCTTCAGGCTCACTTTGACGCGCTGCGAGACGGGGCGCAAACGTTGGGGAGCGATCGCCTGTTCACCTATGGCTGGGTGATTAATACGGCCAATTTTGACGATCCGGCTTCCGAGCCGTACAAAATTACGGATTTTTCCGCCGCTTATTTTGCAACGGGAAATGTGGCGATCGCCCGCAAATGGCTCGATCAGGCCGGACGGTTTGACACGCGCTTTCAGCTTTATGGCTGGGAAGATTTGGAACTGGGCGTTCGCCTGAAGCAGCTTGATTTGAAGCTAATTAAGTGTCCGGCTGCGGTGGGCTATCACTGGCATCCGCCGTTTGCGCTCGACCAAATTCCCCGAATGATCGATCGCGAAATTCAGCGCGGACGCATGGGCGTGTTGTTCTACCAAAAGCATCCCACCTGGGAAGTCCGCATGATGATTCAGATGACCTGGATTCATCGCGTTTTGTGGGGCTTGCTTTCGCTGGGCGGACGGCTGAACGAGCGCACGATGGCTCCCTTTCTGCAATGGCTAATCGAGTCGGGCAGGCCGCAACTGGCACTGGAAATCGCCCGGATTTTCCTCAACTGGTATAACGTCCAAGGCGTTTATGCGGCTCAGCGAGAATTCAGGGCGAGTTAAGCGGATTCGATCGCCTCTGCGTCTTCACAAAAACTGAGCGCCTCCCATCAAAGTCAGGAGGCCAATCGATCGAACTTTTAGCGAATCTTTAATTGTTTTTTCGACCGCTTCAACTGACCCCAGAGCGATTCAATCTGCTCATAGGCTTCAGATGGGGACAGTTTGCCGTTACTCTCTAGACCGCTGATGAAGCTGACGCGCTGAGAAAATTCCTGCAAGTTGGCATTGAACACTAGATTTTCGGGCTTTACTTCGCCTCGATAGCGAACTTGGGGAAACAAAAATCGATCGCGGTCT
>JAAUTJ010000335.1 GCA_012031475.1 Leptolyngbyaceae cyanobacterium SM1_3_5
TGCAAAAGTTCGAGGAGTCCGATGCTGAGACTCAGCCCCAGTCCTCCTACCAAGATGGGTTTGCGAAATGTGAATGGCATAGTTGTTCCTACTGCGATCGTTCCCTTGATACGGCTGTCCCTTGATACGGCTGTCCCGTTAATACGACTGCAAGCCGCCCACACTGCCGAAAAAGCTTGCATTCAACTTTATTCTAGTTTTTTGCGTTTCCGACAGGGTTTCGAGAAAACCGATCGCAACAAAACAAAACCCCCAAGCCGTTTAGCTTGAGGGTCTGTAATTTGGTGGCGGGGAGCGGATTTGAACCACTGACCTTCGGGTTATGAGCCCGACGAGCTACCAGGCTGCTCTACCCCGCGTCGCTTTTTTTAGTATAGCAGGCTTTTCTGAAGTGTGTGCGGTTTGGGCAAGAAATTTCTGAGATTTTTTGCAAGGGAGCGATCGCCCCCTCAAACAACCTACAGCATCGCCAGTTCGCCCATCACATCCAGCCGCTTAAACTTGCCTTGCGCCATGAAGTTTTCAGACAGCGATTCCGCCACAGTGGGCATAATCCAGCCCATTTGCTTGAGCAGTTGAATGGCAGCCGCGTATTTGGCTCGTTTCGCACCATCCACGACTTTGATCGCCAATCCCAGTCCTTCACCGACGCGCCCGATGCACTGCACCCCCTCGGCTCCAGATTTGCTGACCAGTTCACCATTCGACTGGCGCATCAGTTCGGTATCGAATTCGCCATCGCCCGCGACCAGTTGCGATGGTGCGTCATCGCCCGCACAATGCGCTCCATGTCCAGGCTGTCGCCGGATGCCAACTGTGCATACAGCGTTGCCATCTGGCCGATTTGCATAAAGTAGGTCGGTGCGCCGCAGTCGTCATGGGCACAGATGAATTCTTCAGCGGGCATTCGCAGCAGTTCCGCTGTTTTGTCAAGAATCAGCTTTTGGACGGGATGATTGCGCTGAAGATAGCTGCTCAGCGGAAAATTACGCTGCTGGCAGACGGCGAGCATTCCCGCATGTTTGCCTGAGCAGTTGTGCTGAAGCGGGCTGTGTTTGCCAATCGGAATTGGACACTGCAACGCAGAGGGATCGACATCCGATCGCCACAAAATGTTAAACACCTGCCGCACCTGCTCGATCGAGCCGTGATGCGAACTGCACATGATCGCCAAGTCGCGATCGTTCAGTCCGTAGCGTTCGATCGTTCCGGTCGTGGTGACGGCCAGTGCTTGAAACGGCTTGAGTGCCGATCGCACAAACGTCGCCGTCTCCGCGCTGCCTGCAACGGACAAGAGCCGTCCACGATTGTCACAAACCGCAGCCTGCACGGAATGTCTCGATTCAATAATGCCTTCGCGCAGCAACCGGACTTCGAGTTCTGCGGCGGATGTACGTTTTCCCCTAGTCATGGCTAAGACTGTGCCATAGGTGCGGCACAGGAGGCAAGTGTGTTGGGTGTCGGGTGTTGGCAGAGACGCGAGATCTCGCATCTGTACGGGGTGGGAGGAAGGGGGAAGGGCTGCTCTGATGAGAGGGCAGTTCCTATGGAAGGAGATACCAGGTTGCGGCGACGCTGCTGAGGAGGAGGGCGAGGAAGCCGAAGGTGCGCTTGAGGCGAGCCAGAAGTGGCTGAATCTCGTAGGTGACAATCAGGCGATCGCGCTGAAGCACTTCGGCGGGTTTCGTCCAGATTTGACCGTCATACCAGCCGGATTCTTCGTAAAAAATATTTTCCTTCAGCAGGCGATCGCGCACATAGACCCAGCCGAGATACAGGCGTAACAGCGCCAGCGTGGGCAGCAAGCTTGCACCCAAGGCAGCACTGAGCAGAAATTGCAGCGGATGTTTGGCGTAGGGAAAGCTGGAGGCGGCCACCGGAGCGGCGACAATCCAGCTTAGCAGCCACAAGACGGCAATCGGCTTGACGTAGCTTGGCAGTTCCAGCGTTGCCCAGCGAAAAAACCAGGACTCTCTTAACCCCTGATATTCATTGAGCGGCTGCTGTTCAGCAGGAACCGGGCAGACAGGCGCAGAAGATTTCATGGCACTGGCAAAAAGAAATACCGAGCGTGTTTTCCTAATTTAGCGAAGGACGCCGCCAAAAAGATAGCGATCGTTACTTTCTGCGTTGCGATCGGGTGTCGGGTGTCGGGTAGAGACGCGAGATCTCTCGTCTCGCGTCTGTGAGCGAAGGGTGGGGCGATCGAGTGGATGCATGAGCAGACGTGCTGATCTGTCCCCAGATTGAGGGAGCGATCGCGCCACCTGACTACGCTAGACAGTAGCTTTACAAACAGATTTACAAACTTTTTTCAAAACCTGCGGGTGAATTTGCCCGTGTCACTTTTTACAAGCAGCGGAGGTTCTTATGGCAACGAACGGACAATTGGCAACGAACAGCCAGTCCGCCAAACCACGTGTCGCCATCTTGATCGAACAAAAGGTCGAAGATGTCGAGTTTCAAATGCCCCATAACGCCCTGAAGCAAGCAGGAGCCGAAGTGGTCGTTTTTGGGTTCACGAGTGAACGAAGAATACAAAGGTAAGCAGGGCGATCTGAGCATCAAAGCTGACGCGACGCCGACCGAATCGCGAGCCAGTGATTTTGCTGCCGTGATTATTCCAGGCGGGATGGCTCCCGACAAAATGCGGACGAATCTGAAAACCGTCCGATTTGTTCAAGACGCGATCGCGCAAGACATCCTCGTTGCCTCGGTTTGTCACGGACCGCAAGTGCTGATTGAAGGTGATCTACTGCGCGGTAAAAGAGCCACCGGAGTTCGGGCAATTCGGAAAGATATGCAGAATGCCGGAGCCGACTACGTGGATGCCCCGATCGCGATGACGGCAACCTGATCACCTCGCGGCGTCCGGGCGATCTGCCGATTTTCACAACCGCCATTCTTCAGCACTTGGGCTTAAGTGTTCCTGACACCACTTTGCCGGACATCAACAATCTGGATGCAGGCTGGTGGAAACTCGGAGCGCAGTGGGGCGGTTCGTCCAAAAGCGAGATTGTGGCGGGGATCAATACGGCGATCGCTGGAGAACGCTACGGAGCCGAAGCCTTTGAGCGCTACACCGATCAGATTCAAAACGACGAAGCGCGAAACGTTCTGCGCGGCATTCGTACCAACAAGCTGCGTCATGTGCAGATGCTCGAACAGCGGCTTGCCGTTTTGGGCGAGTCTGAATCGCTTCCGGCAGCGGCGAGCGGCGCTTATGCCACGCTGAAAAGCTGGCTGCAAACCAACAACAGCGATATCGAAATTCTGCGGCGGGCACTGGGCGATCTGCAAACGGGCATTGTCGATACGGACAATCTCGTCGTCAAATTCACCGATCCGGCCACGACCGAAATTTTCTCAGAAATGGAAGTGACGATCGCCCTAGACGAACAGCACGTTGCAGATCTCTATCACCGCTTGATTGCCAGTGGCGAAGTGCAATCACCCAAGCCTAGCAGCAACCCTTCTGTCACTGCCTAGGGCTGTCACTGCGTAAAGGAGAATTACTGATGCAAATCCGACAAAATTACTCGCCCTCAAGCCACTATCCCAACTATTTCGGTTGGCAAGTTGTCTTGAGCCAGCCTGCCTCAAAAGCTTTGAACTGCAAAGAAGCCGTTCATACCCCTGTCCATCACGTTTAACTGCTATGACAAGTTCTAACATCCCCTCAAATCAACCCAACGACGCGGCTCAAGGCTCCCTGAGTGAGCAGGAAAAGTGGGCGTCGATCGTGGGCGGCGGCGCGATGGTGCTGCTTGGCCTTCGACAGCGATCGCTACGTGGTCTGCTGACTGCCGTTGCAGGTGGCGGCCTCGCCTACCGTGCCGCAACGAGTGAGAAAAGTTTGCCGGAAGCGGTGGCCGACGCAACGGGAATTAACCAGCCCGTGCGCGTTTCCAAAGCCGTGACGATCAGCAACAAGTCGCCCGAAGAGCTTTACAGCTTTTTGGCGCAGACTGGAGAATTTGCCGACCTTCATGAAGCATCTCGAATCGGTTACGGAAATTGACCAGACGCGATCGCACTGGGTCGCCAAAGCGCCGCTGGGTCAAGCCGTCCAGTGGGATGCCGACATCATCGGGATATCCCAAATCAGTTCATCGCTTGGGCGTCGGCGGAAAATGCGGATGTGGAAAATTCGGGCTTTGTCAAGTTCGTTCCGGCTCCGGGCGATCGCGGCACGGAAGTTCACGTGACGATGGAATACAAAATTCCGGGCGGGCAAGTGACCGCAACCTTGGCAAAGCTGACCGGAGAAGAGCCGGAAGTGCAGCTTACCGATGAACTGCACCGCTTCAAACAACTGATGGAAGCAGGCGAAATTGCTACCACTGAAGGCCAACCTTCAGGGCGCAAATAGTGATGTGGGTGTCGGGTGTCGGGTGAGATATTCGGACATTTGAAGACAAACTTTCTTCTCTTTCTATTACTTGAAATTCAAAATGATGATTACCAAAATGATTGATTGGACAGAAAAAGCTTGCCGTGCGATCGCCACTGTTGCCATGTCGATCGCGCTGGCGGTGGGATTGGCGATCGGCTACTTTGCACCCGATGCGAGTGCCAAGCCTGCCACGCCCGAAGCTGCCGAATATGACGTGCAGGGCGATGATTACGAAGTGCAAATTCGCAGCGATCGCAGCAATGCCCCGATCGGCAGTCCCGATTTGAATCGTGATATTCAAAGCAACATTCAAGATGCACTGGACAACGTTCGTGAAAAATTGAATCTTGACCAGCCGCTTATCCGGGTACGAAAGAAGTGATCGAAGATGTGAAAGAAGGCGTTAGCGATGTCGTCGAGAATACACAAGACGCGCTCACAGGTCAACCTTAGTTTGTGCCCCTCACCCTAAATCCCTCTCCCTTGGGGAGAGGGATTTTGAAGACTTGGTTCCCCTTCTCCATTGGGGAGAAGGGGGTTAGGGGATGAGGGCAAAAGCTCTAAACGCAGCAGCCATTCGATCGATAAATTTTAGAAGTTTCTATTCTCTAAACTCCAAAAACATGAAAGCAGTTTGTTGGCACGGCGCGAAAGATGTGCGGGTTGAAACCGTGCCCGATCCGAAGATTCTCAATCCGCGTGATGCGATCGTCAAGATTACTTCGACAGCGATTTGTGGATCGGACTTGCACATTTATGACGGCTTCATTCCCTCAATGATTTCTGGCGATATCCTAGGCCATGAATTCATGGGTGAAATCGTTGAATTAGGCAGTGGAATTCAGAATAAGCATTTGAAAGTAGGCGATCGCGTTCGTTGTTCCGTTCACCATTCTTGTGGCAATTGTTTCTTTGCAATCGCGATTTGTGTCGCTCTGCGATAACTCGAATCCGAACATTTATGCCGCTGAAAAGTTGCAGGCTATTCGCCCGCCGGACTGTTTGGCTACTCGCATTTGTTCGGCGGCTATGCAGGCGGACAAGCCGAATATGCTCGCGTTCCCTTTGCCGACACGGGCTTATTCAAAGTTCCCGATCATCTCACCGACGATCAGGTTTTATTCCTAACCGACATTTTCCCAACGGGCTACATGGCCGCTGATAATTGCAGCATCAAGCCCGGAGATATTGTCGCAGTTTGGGGTTGTGGCCCCGTCGGACTGTTCGCAATCAAGAGCGCGGTTTTGCTGGGAGCCGAGCGAGTGTATGCGATCGATCGCTTCCCCGAACGACTGGAACTTGCCAAAAAAGCGGGCGCAACTGAGGTTTTTAACTACGAAGAAGTCGAAGTGGGTGAAGTTTTAAAGGAACTCACGGGCGGACGTGGCCCCGATGCCTGCATTGATGCGGTCGGCATGGAGGCACACGGTACGGACGTGATGGCGGCTTACGATCGCGTCAAGCAGGCCGTCCGACTGGAAACCGATCGCCCCACCGTCCTCCGTCAGGTGATTCTGGCCTGTCGCAAAAGGCGGCGTCGTTTC
>JAAUTJ010000336.1 GCA_012031475.1 Leptolyngbyaceae cyanobacterium SM1_3_5
GCTGCCCTCTTGCCTCGACTGCGACCGCAACCGAGCGCGTCCGCGCCGATATTGTGCAGCAGCTTGATCTGCGTGATCCCACTGTTCACGTTGCCAGCTTCAACCGCCAAAACCTCTACTACGAAGTTCGCCCCAAGGAAAAGCAGGCGTATCAAGAACTGTTGCAGCAGGTTCAGCAAACGTCCGGTTCGGGAATTATCTACTGCCTCAGCCGTCGCAAAGTCGATGAAATCACCTATAAGCTCCAGCTAGACGGCGTGGACGCGCTTTCCTATCATGCCGGACTGTCGGACAAAAAACGCGCCTCCAACCAAACTCGCTTCATCCGCGATGATGTACGAATCATGGTGGCAACGATCGCCTTTGGCATGGGGATCAACAAGCCAGACGTGCGGTTTGTGATTCACTATGACTTGCCGCGCAACCTGGAAAGCTACTATCAAGAATCGGGTCGTGCCGGACGCGACAGCGAACCCGCTCACTGCACGTTGTACTTCAGCTTTGGCGACATCAAAACGATCGAATTTTTGATCGCTCAAAAAGTCCACCCGACAACGGGCGCACCGCTGGATGCCGAGCAAAAAATCGCCAAGCAGCAGCTACGGCAGGTGATTAATTATGCCGATAGCGTCGAGTGCCGCCGCAAAATTCAACTCGGCTATTTTGGCGAATTCACCGAGGGCAACTGCGGCAACTGCGACAACTGCCTCCGCCCCAAACCCGTCGAAGACTGGACGATCGAAGCGCAAAAATTCTTGTCCTGCGTGGCTCGCTGCAAAGAAAGCTTCGGCCTCAAATACATTGTCGATGTGCTGCGCGGTTCGCGAGACAAGCGGATCTTGCAAAACCGCCACGACGAACTTTCCACCTACGGGATCGGACGCGATCGCACGGCAGACGCTTGGCGCAAACTGGGGCGATCGCTGCTGCACCAAGGCTTGCTCGATGAAACGACGGATGGCTATCCGGTTCTCAAACTCAATGACCTGAGTTGGGAAGTCCTCCGCAAGCAGCGATCGGTCTTGATTGCCCTATCCAATCAGGCGAGCAAGACCGATGAACCGGAAGAATCTGGTACGCAAATCGAAGTTGAACTGCTGTTTAACCGCCTGCGCCAACTGCGTAAAGAAATTGCCGATACGCAAGGAATGCCGCCCTACATGATCTTTGCGGATTCCAGCATCAAGGCAATGGCGCAAAATCGCCCCCAAACGCGATCGACCTTTGCCAAAATTTCCGGCGTAGGCAGTCACAAACTAGAGCGATATGGCGATCGCTTCACGGCAGAAATCCGGGCCTTTTGCGAAGAACAAGGCTTGCCGCTCCGCCCGGAAGAACCTGAAGAAGCGGCTGCGGCTGCACCCGCCGATCGATCTCGCGGCAGCGTGGCAATGACACACTTAAACACGCTCCGACTCCACGAACAAGGATTGACGCCGAGCCAAATTGCGATCGATCGCAATCTCCGCCTCACTACGATCTACGATCACCTGGGAATTCTCCGAGAAGCTGGACATCCGATTGATCTCGATGCGCTGGTTCCAGTCGATCGACAAGTCCAAATTCGCGCCGCGATCGACGAGGTAGGAGCCGATTCTTTACGGCAAATTCGCGATCGACTGGGCGAAACATTTGACTACCACGAGATTCGCTTGGTCAGAGCCGATTGGGTGCGATCGAATCAGTAGCAGATACATCAACTTACCGATCCTGTTGTGCGATCCCAGATAAACATCCATTCCATTTTTTGAAACATTGTGCTTCAGGCGATTTTAGCTATTGCGCTGAGACAGCCACAAATGTGAAAAAGATACTGTTTTTTATGGAGCGATCGATCACCCAATCATCGATCGCCCCTCCTATTTACTGCTTGGCGATCGACAAACTCGCAGGCTTGCCCAAATCGCCTTGAATCGTGATACCGCGATCGTTGGCGCTGAGGTGGCGCAGGATTTTGTAGATGGCTTCGATGCGATCGTGCAACGCTCCCGGAACGGTATCGGATGCGCCAATTTTTGAGGCGAGTTCTTCCAGCGACAGGGCGGAACCCGATTCCTGCAAGGTTTGGACGATCGCCGTTTGCAGTTCCAGAATCGAGGCGGCGGCTTTTTTGCCTGCTTCCACTCCGGGTTGGTGATAGGCGTTGACGTTTACGAGTGTCCCATAGAAGCCGACAGCGCGTTCATACAGGGCGATCAGAGCGCCGACATAGCGAGCATCGACATGGGGAATCGTGACGGTGATCGAGTCGCGATCGTTTTCGTAGAGCGCTTGGCGTGTCCCTTGCAAAAAGCCGGAAAGATAGTCGCCCGATGTGATGCCGGGTTCCAGATCGATCGAACTGCCCTCCCGGTCTTCCAGCACTTCAATCAGCGTCGCAAAAAAGTTGGGAACGCCGTCGCGCAATTGCTGCACATAGGCATGTTGGTCAGTCGAGCCTTTGTTGCCGTAAACCGCGATGCCCTGATGAACCGTGTTGCCGTCGAGGTCTTTTTCCTTGCCCAGCGATTCCATCACAAGCTGCTGAAGATAGCGCGAAAACAGCAGCAAACTGTCCTTGTAGGGCAAAACGACCATATCTTTTTCGCCTTTGCCCCCTCCGCTAAAGTACCAGGAAAGCGCGAGGAGCGCGGCAGGATTGTTCTTAATTTCAGGAACGCGAGTGGCGATATCCATTTCTTTGGCTCCCGCCAGCATTGCGTCAATGTCGATGCCTTGCAGGGCGGCAGGCAGCAGTCCGACGGCAGAGAGTTCCGAGGTGCGTCCGCCGATCCAGTCGAACATCGGGAAGCGATCGAGCCAGCCTTCCGACTGCGCCGTTTTATCCAGATTGCTACCTTCACTCGTGACGGCGATCGCATGACGGGCAAAATCCAAGCCGCGCTGCTGATAGGCGTGTTTGACTTCCAACATGCCGTTGCGCGGTTCAGGTGTGCCGCCGGATTTGGAGATGTTGATGACTAACGTGGTGGACAGTCGATCGCCCAGTTTCGCCAAAACGCGATCGATTCCGGCTGGATCGCTGTTGTCAATGAAGTGGATTTGCAGCGGCGCATCGATCGGGGCGAGGGCTTCTGCGACGAACTGCGGCCCCAAGGCCGATCCGCCAATGCCGATCGACAAAATATCCGTGAATTTGCCGCCTTGCGGAGGTGCGATCAGGCCGCTGTGGATTTTGCTGGCAAAGTCGCGAATTTTTTCGTTGGTTTCAACGACATCGCGCTTCAAATCGTCATTGGGGGCGAGGTCAGGATCGCGCAGCCAGTAGTGGCCGACCATGCGATTTTCGTCTGGATTGGCGATCGCGCCCTGCTCAAGTTCTTTCATCGCCGCAAACGCCTTCTCAAAAGCAGGCTGCATTTTTTGCACGAAAGCGTCATCAAAGCGCATTCGGCTGACATCCAGGTAGAACCCTAAGCCTGCGTGGTAGTAAAGCCAGTCCTGGTAGCGTTGCCAAAGTGCGGTGGCATCCATAGAATTTCCTTGTGCGCTAAATCTGTTCACAGTGTAGCCAGCGGTTTCCCATAAAACGGATAATTGCGGGATGATTTTGGGATTGGGTGTCGGGTGTCGGGTGTCGGGGCGATCGCTTGGGGACTTCTAGAAGCGATCGCCCGTCGATAAAATCACTTCGCTACCTTCGTCGCTCAAGCCAAACTCCAAGCGCACCAGACCGATCGGCGTAGTTGCCCGCAAGCCGATTCCGTAGCCTAATCCTGATCCAGGTTGGTCACGAGCGATCGAAGGAATTCCAATCACCTCATCCGCTGTGCCCAAATCGGTCGCATAGCCGACAAACAAAGCGCCACCCAGTCCGATCGGGCGATCGAAGGCGCGGAAGTTGGCGATCGGAAAGCGATATTCGGTTGCGACTTCAAAAAAGCTGCTGCCTGCCCCTAAGCCATCTCCCCCATAGCCGCGCACCGATCCAGCCTCGATATTAAACGCTTCATACGGCGGCACATCGCCCAGGATCGTTCCGATGCGGCTGCTAAGAACGAGGGTGCGGTTGCCATCGGCAAAGCCGAACAGCGGGACGGGGAAATATTGCAGGTAGCTGCCTGACAAGCGGGTAAAGGCAATATTCGATTCACCGATCGGAATTGCCTGATCCACGCCAAATCGCAGTCGATAGCCGGACGTGGTGGCGAGCGGATCGTTGCGGCGATCGTACTGAGCGGCAAAATTCAGCGTCAGCAAATCATCTTGCCCGGAATCGCTCACCGCGAGCGCGTTGCCGAGTTCATCGACGGGTTCACTATCACCCGAAAAAATGCCATCCCGGACGGAAACCCGCTGGTAGGACAAGCCCAAAGCAGCAGA
Organism: Leptolyngbyaceae cyanobacterium SM1_3_5; assembly: GCA_012031475.1. Classification (GTDB taxonomy): domain Bacteria; phylum Cyanobacteriota; class Cyanobacteriia; order Elainellales; family Elainellaceae; genus JAAUTJ01. The sequence goes on from JAAUTJ010000336.1 coordinate 4,324, forward strand.
CAAATCCGGCTCGATCGCCCTCGTCACCTGCACACCGCCGCCCAAGCGATGCACGATCGGGTCGTCACCTCCGGGCAAATCGACCTCGCGATCGCCTCCGGTGAAGACGGTTTGCTGCGATCGCTGGTTGAAGAAATTGACGGCGTATCCAGTGCGCTGGCGATCGCTGCCAATCCAGGGATCGCGAAAGATGATCTCGCCATCCAGGACATTTTCGCCGCCGCGCAAATTCAGCGCCAAGTTCTGATCATTGCCGCCGACATTGCGTAACTGAACGCTTCCCGAAACGGCAAATCCCGTCGATTCATCGCCTCCGACGCGCCGCTGAAATGGGCCTTGCAGGGCAGAAGGTTGGGGTGCTGCCGTGCGAAATCCGACAAAAACCGGATCGGCTTCTTCCACCGTGACGACGAGAACCGCCTGCGTGGGATCGATCGATGGCTCCAAGCTCAAGCTGGCATCGCGAATTGCGTCGAGGGCGATCAGGCGATCGACTCCGGCCTGTGCTGCTTCCGCTGTGTAAACGGCTCCGGGCTGCAACTCAAATTCGCGAGTGATGACAAACGGACGAGTCAACCCTTCAACGGGTTCGCCTGCCGAATCGACATAGCGCACTTGAATTTCTGAAATGCGCTCGTTGTTGCCCGCAGGCACGGCAGTTTGACTCCAAGCCGGAACGCTCCAGCCCAAAACACAAAGTCCAACGATTCCCAAACGTGACACAGGTGCGGCAGACATGGCGAATCTCCCATGACGCAATGAAGTTGCGCTCCACCGTACCACAAGAAGGGGCGATCGGGTTTGGGGATCGGGTGTCGGCGGAGGGGTAGAGACGCGAGATCTCGCGTCTGTCAGCGATGCAGCAGCAGAGTCAACAGCGGCAAAATTGGCAGCAGCCAGAGCCAAGACACGGCGATCGATTCGTCTGCGATCGGTTCACCCAGTAGGGCGTCGATGCGTTCTTCTAGGCGAGTTGCGGGGGCAATTGCGCTAAATGCTGCACAGTATTCTTCCTCTTGCAAAGGCGACTGTACGACCAACAGCAACGATTCGGCCAGCAGCAGGGGATCAACCTGTTGGGCAGCCCGTCGATCGGCTCGCAGTTCACGCAGCAGCAGTAGTTCTTGCCACAGCGCTTCGGTACGCGGCAGCCAAGCGGTCAACTGTCGCACCCAACCCAGCCAGAAAACCAAAAGGTATCGCGATACTGCTGGTGTGCCTGTTCGTGCGTCAAAACGGCGGCAAGCTGATCGGGCGTCAGCAACGCGATCAGGCCGCGACTGATGACGAGTTCCGGCTGCCAAAAGCCGATCTGAGCCGCGATCGCACTTTCACTTTCGACCAACCGAACGGGCGTTTGAGCAATCTCCCCTGTGGAAATCGTCACGATGGGAATCGATCGAACCTGCGCGATCGAGTCTGCCGCCTGCCATGCCAGCCAGCCACCGCGCCACCAGGGCATAAGCGATCGCGCTCCATGCCAAGCCACAACCCAACCAGCCCGCAGGCAACCAAGCATCTGTCCTCGCGTTCCCATGCAGAGGACGGCGACGATCGCCAGCAGAAACAGCAAAGGCGGCAGCAAAAACTGCTCCAAGGTCT
>JAAUTJ010000337.1 GCA_012031475.1 Leptolyngbyaceae cyanobacterium SM1_3_5
ATGCGGGCTTGATGTCCCTGGCGATTTTTCGAGCTTGGGGCGGATGAACAGGAGCGCAGAGCCTAGCTAAATCTCGGTGTTTGCCACCAGGGGGGACGGTCTTGCGCTCTACTCTCAAGATACAAGGGGGCTGTTCGGTTCATCGAACTGACGTTGACCCGTTCGTTGGCGCTAGGCGATCGGCAGCAAAACTTCGATCGCGGTTCCTCGATCGGGTTCGCTCTGGAGGTTGAACTGTGCCCCGATGCTGTCGGCGCGCTGCTGCATTCCTCGCAAACCGAAGCCTTTGCCAGGAGAAGAGGCCGCAAATCCGATGCCGTCGTCGATGATTTGCAGGTGCAACTGGTTGGGCGCGTAGTCGAGCAGCAGCGAAATGGTTTGGGCGTTGGCGTGGCGCAAGGCGTTGTTGAGCGATTCCTGAGCGATTCGCAGCAGGTTCATCCCCTGCATTGAACTGAGGCTGTAGGGTGTGCCTGTGATCGTTGTGGTGGTTTGCGTGTCGGAGCCGATCGCCATTTGCGCCACAAGCTGTTGCAGCACTTCGGAGAGCTTGCTGTAGGCTTCGCCTTCCTGAGACAGCACCCAGATTGAACTGCGGGCTTCGGCTAATCCCCGACGGGCTAGATCGCGGGCGTGAGTGATGTGTCCCTGTGACTTTTCAGGCTTGAGGGTGTAGAGGCGATCGGCGGCTTGAAGCTGCATCAGAATTCCGCCGAAGTCCTGCGCTAGGGTGTCGTGAATTTCGCGGGCGGTGAAGGCGCGTTCTTGAATCAGGGCTAGCTGTTTGGCTTCTTCGGCAAGGCGGGTGAGTTGGACGGCGAGGGTGGCTTGATGGGTGAGCGCTTGCGCGAGTTCCTGGTCTTCGGTGGTGAAGGGCTGAGTTGCGGGCAGATAGATGGCGATCGCGCCGATCGACTCGTCGCCCAGCGTCATCGGAAAATTGAGCAACTGCTGGATGCCCTGCTGCTCATACCAGTCGGCAGCATCGGCCAAGGCAGAGGTCGCTAAATTGGGGATGTATAAGGGGCGATGCCGATGGTAGAGCGATTCGCCATCCAGCAGGGCTTCGGGAACGCGGTAGCCTGCGACGCCCGGATGATGAGGAAGTCGATCGACAATTTGCGATCGGCTGTAGGTTCGCTGCTGCCAGTGCATCATGCCCAGATAGGTCATCTGTTTGGGCGTGTGATACCAGTATTCGACAATGGGCGAATTAAACTGTGTGGCGATCGCGCTCAAGAGTTGCCCGATGAAGCTGTCGATATCAGGATCGGTTGCCAACACATCCAGCGAATTCTTCAATGCCTGATTGGTTTTTACCAGTTCTGCTGCGCGTTCTAGGGCGGCTTGTTCTTGTTCGCGGGCGATCGCCGCTTGTTTCACTTCTTCTGCCAACCGCGTGAGTTGAATGGCTAAAGTTGCCTGCTGGGTAAGAGCTTGAGCGAGTTCCAATTCTTCCGGGGTGAGGCTAGTGCGCTGAGTCGAACCTAAACTGAGTAGCCCGATCGGTTCATCACCCATCGTTAGCAAAAGGTTAACCGCAAGCTGAAGCCCTATTTGATTTGCTTGATGCTCGTAGGTATTCTGGAAAACGTACTCCTTGGCATTACTGTGGTCAATTACAAATGGTTGCTTTGTTTGCAGCAGAATACCCCAAACGGGTGTGCTTGCAGTAGATGGACAAAGATAGGCTTCAGGCGCTTTAATTTGATGCCTCAAATTCACTTGCCCTTGCTCGATCTCTAAATTCAAGGGGGTAGGGTTTGACTGTCAGGGTCATAGAGTCGAAGTGTTGCCACATCTAGATTTAATTGCTGGTTGATCTCAAGCAGAACATATCCCAAAAACGAGCCGAGATCAGGATTGGCAGCAAGGCGATCGAGCGAGTTTTTCAACGCTTGATTGGTCTTTGCCAGTTCTGCGACGCGATCTTGTTCCGCTTGCAGTAATGCTTGCTGTGCCTCTCGCAATTCAGTTATGTCAATCTGAGTACCCCAACCGCCTGTAACGCGATCGTTCTCGATAAAACTCATTACACTATTGAGGAAATATCGCTTTCGTCCATTAGCATCAACCTCCTCTGATTCAGCATTGCGAACCCGATGACCATTTTCCACAAATGTACGAACAAAGGCTCGGTTTTTCTCTGACTCACCAACATGAGTCTGTGAAATTCGCATTCCAACAATGTCTTCACCCTTTTCTAATCCATACATTGCTGCATATGCATCGTTTGCTTGAGCAACAGTAAAGTTTTGATAGATTTGATCAATTTGTTCTTCAACTGGCAAAGCAAGCGAAATAGCCTGATCAAGTCTCCAGCGATAAATGCCTTCGTTGCTGATCTCGAATAGCGATCGATACAACGCCTCCGATCGCCGCAATTCGTCATCTTTTGCCTGACGCTCGATCGCTGCTGCAAGACTGTCCGCTGCAATCCTCAGAATTGCAATTTCCGCCTCATCATATAGTCGCGGTTCTCCACAGTTATCAAAGTTAATGAGTCCCCAAGGCCGATCCTCGGTCATGATTGGAACAAACAATACTGAGGTATTATATTGTGCCTCAAACAAGGTGCGTCCTGGTTCCTGCAAATGACTCACTAATGCATTTAGCACCTCACCTCGCCGCGCATTTGCATACACTTCGGGAACATCTTCCCAAAGATAAGCTTGATCAACAGGCGGCGTGAGATCATTGGAATTCAGATGGTCGGAACTGCACCACTCGGTAAGAATCTTAATTGCAGGTTTGCCAAAGGTAGAATGAATGCCAACATCTTGCATTACACTGCACCGATCGCTTCCTACCGCTTCCCCTAACATCCGCAGCACATCAGGAAGAACCGTCGTGTAGTCGGGCGATCGAAGGAGTAGGTTGGCAACTTGGGCGATCGTACTGAGCAATCGGGCGCGTTCCTGGGCAGCACGATCTTTCTCTTGCAGTAGCTCCTTCTGCACTACAAAGAAAACATTCATATCAGCAGTAATCTCAACAATTTCCTCGACTGCACCAGCCGCATTCCAAATTGGAGCATAATGTCCGCGCCCATAATCGAATTTGCCACCCTCATCATCTCTTGAGGCATCGTAGCTGCTTGGCGGTTCGATGGCTGCTTCTCCCGCAAATGCCCGCCGCATATAAGATAAGGTGCCATTTTCAATCAATTGAAAATTGTCAAAATAGGGCATCCATGCTGATTCAGTGCGTCGATCGACAACCCGTAGAGATTTTCAGCCGCCGCATTCATCTCGGTGATATAACCATCTGCATTAATCAACATCATGCTAATCGGCGCATTTTCAAAGATTTGCCGATATCGCGATTCAGATTTACACAAACGATCGTTTTCCTGCTGAAGCGTTTCGAGGTGCGATCGCGCCTCAGCCAATTCCGCCTCCAAAACCGCAACGCGCTCCTGACACTGTGCCAATTCGGTCTGTTCTGACGCATTGCCGTTCATGCCACTGTCCTCTTCTATCGCGCAGGCTAACCATTCTTTGCTAAGCGGGTCATCCTGAGTTTACGCTAAGCCCCAGATAGAAGGAAGGGGCAGACTGAGCAGACCAAGGATTGGCTCGATCGATCGCCCAAAAATAAGCCTACCCAGAAGAAAAAGGCACTCTTCCAACTGGAAAAGCGCCTCTTTTTCCTCACACCCACTCAGAATTAGAGTGAATCACAACCATCGCCTATCCTGCAAAAACTTCTTACAGTTTGAAGAATCAGAGATGGCGATCGCATCAACGCCCTACTGTCCTCCTGAACCAACACACTGTCTGCCCTCCGTCGGACAGGTTGAAGTTTCCAATCTTGCAGCAGACGCACTCGGCATGGCGATCGCAGACCAAACTAAAACCAAAACGATCGATACAATTAAACGTTGCATTGAACTGTCTCCAAATCGGTTAGGGACACTTCAATATTAGGAATAAGCTTTTTAGAAATCTCATCAATTCTTGTTTAATTTGTTCTATTTGTGGCGAATCTTAAAAGAATTTGAAATTAACAAGATCTTGATAAAAATATCAACAATTGGCAAGATTTATGGAATTCGATCGCGATACCATTAGATGATTGAATTTCCAGGACATTCAACTTCACTCGATCGCTGAGATTATATAGTTCTTTTTCACTCGCAGCTTTATTTGGTAGAATCATTTGGCTTTTATCTCACTAAAAATATTCGTAGATACAGCGGTAAAACTCGTGAATAGACTGTCACGATGAGCTAGCAAACAGATAGGTGATTTCTTGATGAACGGACGGACGATCTACCTTCTCGCCGCGCTTGCGGGCGGGGCAATTCTACCCATTCAGGTTGCTTTGAATACGCTTTTGAGGCGGTATGTTGGTGAGCCGATGCAGGTTACGTTTGTGTCTTATTTGGCAGGAACATTAACTTCCCTCTTTTTCTGCTTTGCTGCAAGATACTCACTTCCCACTTCAACTGCACTGATGCAAACCTCGTGGTGGATGTGGATTGGTGGGTGTTTGGGGACGCTGTATGTTTGGTCAACCATCTTCGCAACGCCCAGAATTGGAGCCGCACTTGCGCTTGCTTTGACGATCGCAGGCCAGATGATCGCCGCTCTATTTCTCGATCATTACGGTGCGATCGGGCTTGCCAAATATCCAGCTAGCCCTACCCGAATTGCCGGAGCAGTGCTGGTAGTGTTGGGTGTTTCGATCGTTGCCTATGCGAAGCGGTAGGAAAATCGCGATTTTCGGCTCGACTGTCAATTTCCTTTTCTCAATCAATACAGCCATACTATCGATCGCAATCCTCATGACAATTTCTGCTTTGTTAAATCATCTGAAAAATTAGATTCTAAACTCTCTGTAGAAGGGCATTGCTGAACCTGAGTATGAATCAAAGACAGACAGTCCTCAAAGTCCCCCATTCATGGGGGATTTAGGGGGCGAAAAGCGATCGATTTCGCTAATTCCCTCTTCTTCCTCCCCTCATCATGACCCTCAAAACCGAATCTCTGCTCGTCAAAGCCACGCTGCTGCTCAGCAGTAGCCTCACCGTCATGGCAGGCGCAACGATCGCCCCCTCGCTTCCGGCTATGCGCGATCATTTTGCGGCAATGCCCAATGCAGACTACTGGGTACGACTGGTTCTAACCGTCCCGGCACTGTTCATTGCAATCGGTGCGCCGTTCGTGGGGACGGCGATCGATCGCTTCGGACGCAAACCGCTGCTGGCGATCGCCGTGTTGCTGTATAGTGTCGCGGGCACATCGGGAGCGCTGCTAGATGCGATCGGCCTGATTTTGGTGGGACGGGTGCTGTTGGGGCTGAGCGTAGCAGGCATCATGACCACCGCGACTGCTTTGATTGCCGACTACTACAGCGGAGCCGCCCGCGCTCAGTTTCTTGGCTTTCAAGCAGGCTTCATGGGCTTGGGAGGCGTTGTATTCCTGTCGTTGGGCGGGTTCCTCGCCGATATCAACTGGCGATTGCCATTCCTAATTTACCTGCTGGCGCTGTTGATCTTGCCGCTTGTGGTGTTTGTCCTGCCGGAGCCGAACCGAATATCAGAGATTCAAACTTCAGCAGGAGATTTGACAGATGCTTTTCCCTGGAAAATTGTGGGCGTAACCTATGGCGCGGCTCTGGTATCGCAAATTGTGTTTTATCTCATTCCCGTACAATTGCCGTTCTATCTGAAACAACTTGTCAACGCCAACGCCTCGCAAAGCGGACTGGCGATCGCGCTGGCAACCTTGTTTAGTGCAGGCAGTGCGATCGCCTACAAATCAATCAAAGCGCGACTCTCATTCATCGGCATCTACGCGATCGCATTTCTGTCGATGGCCGTTGGCTACCTTGTCATCAGCTTTCCCCGACCTATGCCCTGGTTTAGTAGGGCTGCGATCGCAGGAGCAGGCTTAGGGTTGCTGATG
>JAAUTJ010000338.1 GCA_012031475.1 Leptolyngbyaceae cyanobacterium SM1_3_5
TGCTGACTCGCGTGGCAAATCGAAGTGCGCCCGCGACATCGGCCACTACCTCCGCATGGTCACGTACTGCCTGATTGCAGGCGGCACGGGTCCGATGGATGAGTACCTGATTGCGGGCTTGGATGAAATCAACCGCGCATTCGAGCTTTCGCCCTCGTGGTATGTGGAAGCCTTGAAGCACATCAAGAGCAATCACGGCCTCAGCGGTCAAGCTGCCAACCAAGCAAACACCTACATTGACTACGCCATCAACGCCCTGAGCTAATTACTCGGTGCGGTGCCCGGAAGAATCAGCGAGTGTTGGCGGCTTAAAGCTAACAGTTGCTCATTTTTCCGGGCATTGTTTTTTCCAGAGACGTTTTTTCCAGAGACACTGTTTTCCAGAGACATTGTTTTTCCAGAGATTGGTTTATCTCGGTTATTCCGGTTTCGATCGATCGGTTGAGATTATATTCGCTGTGTTAGGGGAAGCAAGATGACCAAACTACTCGTCAATAATTTGGCCGCTGCCGGATCGCTCGGCCTCGAATCTTTTGACAGTTCATCCACTGTCGAACTCCGCCCAGACTGGACAGAAGCCGATCTGCAAACGGTCTTCCGCGCCGTCTACAAGCAGGTTTTGGGCAACGACTACATCATGAAGGCCGAACGCCTAACCAGTGCAGAATCGTTATTGCGGCAAGGCAGCATCTCGGTTCGCGATTTCGTCCGCGCCGTTGCCAAGTCGGAACTGTATAAAAACAAGTTTTTCTATCCGAATTCAAATCAGCGCTTTGTTGAACTGAACTTCAAGCATCTGCTTGGTCGCCCGCCGCAAGATGAGCGCGAATGGGCAGACCACACCGGACTGGTGGAAGAGCAAGGCTTTGATGCCGAAATCGATTCGCACTTGGACAGCGAAGAATACACGCAAGCCTTCGGCAACAGCGTCGTTCCCTACTATCGCGGCTTCCAGGTGAAAGCCGGATCGCGCACGACAGACTTTACGCGGATGTTCCGTCTGTATCGCGGCTATGCAAGCAGCGATCGAGGCACGATCGGCGGCATCAACCCGCGCCTGACTCGCGAACTCGGCCAAAACTCGGTTTCCAACATCAGCAAACCTTCGGGCGACAGCGGCGGAAGCTGGCGTCATGCAGGCATTCCCTCTGACGTGGCTCCCCGCAAAGCGCTGGGTGGCACGAATGAAGAAAGCGGTCGCGTCTATCGTCTGGAAGTAACGGGAATTTTGCAGCCCGGATATCCGAAAGTCCGCCGCAGCAGCACGGCGATTCTTGTGCCCTATGAGAAGCTGTCTCAGAAGATGCAGGAGATCGTGAAGAAGGGCGGTCGGATCGTCAGCGTCAGCCGCGCATAGGATAGGGGCGAAGCATTCGGGACACTCTTCGGTGAACAGACGAAAATAGCTTCCCGAATGCTTCGCCCGTACGGGATGGGGCGATCGCAATTGGCGATCGAAAATCATTCCCAAAATTTGCCCCAAATTTTTCAAAAATTCTGATTCCCAGGAGCCAAATATGTTTGGTCAAGCTTCACTGGGCAGCAGCCGACTCAACAGCGCGGACAATCGGATGTTCCGCTATGAAGTCGAAGGAATGCGCCAGACCTATGAGAACGACCAGCTTAGCTACCCAATTCGCAGCAGCGGCAGCTTCTTTGTCACCGTGCCCTATTCGCGGATGAACGAAGAAATGCAGCGGATCTTGCGAATGGGCGGCAAAATCGTCAGCATTCAGCCGCTCAAGCTGGACGGCGACAGCACGGCAAAAACGCAGGCCGCCACCGCTCAGCAAAACCTCGAAGCGGAAGGCAAGAGCAAAGCCACCGAAGCTCAGCCAGCGACCGAAGCGAAGAGCTAGTTTAAGGCGATCGATTCACCAAAACACAGGAGAGTTAGTTCATGTTTGGTCAAACAACAGTGGGAACGGGTGGTTTGTCTTCGGATGCCAGCCGTGTTTTTCGTTTTGAGGTGACGGGATTGCGGCAAAACTCCGTCAACGACCAAAACAACTACGACATCCGCCGCAGCGGAAGCGTATTTCTGACGGTTCCTTACGATCGCATGAGTGACGAAATGCAGCGAATCGGACGCATGGGCGGCAAAATCGTCAACATCGAACCCCTGACCGCAGACAGCGCCAAGGCTTGAGCGATGGAACCGTCCGAGGAGTACGCCGCGCCGCTCACCGAACCGGAAGCGATCGCCAATCTCAAATCTGACGATCTGAGTTTGCGCTATTACGCCGCCTGGTGGCTGGGTAAAATCGCACTCAAAGCCCAGAAGCGATCGCCTCCCTGATCGCCGCCTTGGACGATGAGGACGATCGCACCGAGTTGGGCGGCTATCCGCTCAGGCGAAATGCGGCCAGAGCGCTGGGCAAACTGGGCGATCGATCTGCCGTTTCGGGACTGATTCGATCGCTCGACTGTCCCGACTTCTACGTCCGCGAGGCCGCCGCCCAATCGCTGGAACTGCTGCGCGATCCGGCTGCAACTCCGGCCTTGATGAAGCTGCTCGAAGGTGGCGTTTCAGGCGCGATGCCGATTCCCGGTCGTCCGCATTTGGCCGAGCCGTATGAGTCGGTGATGGAGGCGTTAGGGGCAATTGGCGCATCCGAAGCGGTTTCCTTAGTCGAGCCGTTTTTGCAGCATCCAATTCCCCGTGTGCAGTTCGCCGCCTTGCGATCGATGTACCAGCTTACCGGAGATGAAACCTACGGGCAGCGATTGGTGCAGGCGCTTTCGGAAGGCGACGTGAAGCAAAAGCGGATTGTTTTGGCGGACTTGGGCGCGATCGGCTATTTGCCTGCTGCGGAAGCGATCGCCCGCAGCGATGCCGAAAACAGCTTCAAACTGCTTGCCCTCAAAGGACTGATCGAAGCCCACGCCGCCGAGCTGCTTTCCACCGACTCGATCCGCGTACTCAACCTGATGGACAATTTGCTGTGACGATGACCGATACTGCCGATCTGATTCGCGCCGTTGAACAAGCCGACACGCCGCCTCGACTGCTGGTCGCTGTGAAGACTTTGGCAAAGGCGCAAGACGAAGCAGGCATTCCGACGCTGATCGCCGTCTTGGGATACAACAATCCCGTTGCGGCAGAAATTGCGATCGACGGCTTGATCCAAATGGGCAGCGCGTCCGTCCAACCGCTGATCACGCTGCTCGATGAGTACAACTACGGCGCACGGGCTTACTCGATTCGGGCACTGGCGGCGATCGCTGATCCCCGCGCTCTTGATGTCCTCTTGGCCTCAGCCGCCACCGATTTCGCGCCTTCCGTCCGCCGAGCGGCAGCAAAAGGATTAGGCAGTCTGCACTGGGATCTGCTTGATTCCAGCTTGCGATCGACCGCCCAAGCCCAAGCAATCGAAACCCTGAGTTCGATCGCGCAAGATGCCGACTGGTCGATTCGCTATGCGGCGATCGTCGGACTGCAAGGTCTGGCAAATCTGCCGGAATTGCGCGAGGCGATCGCACCCGTCTTCGAGCAAACTGCCCAAGATGCAGATGCCGCAGTGCGGGCGCGAGTTGCCCTCGCGACTCAAACGTCCCCTTAGTTAAACAGGTCAGAAAATATGGCAATTCCTCTGTTGGACTACACCCCCAAAACGCAAAACCAGCGCGTCAACGGCTACGACGTGCTGGACGAAGACGATCCGAGAGCCTACCGCTCGATCGACACCGACATCAACGAAGTGATCTGGGCGGGCTATCGGCAGATTTTCAGCGAACATCTGATTCTGGAAAGCTATCGCCAGCCGTTCCTCGAATCGCAACTGCGAAACGGCGCGATCTCGGTTCGGGAATTCATTCGCGGCCTCGGTAAGTCAACCGTCTACCGCGAACTGATTGCCGAAAAGAACTCCAACTATCGCCTCGTGGACATCACGATCAAGCGATTCCTCGGACGGTCTTCCTACAATCAGCAAGAGCAGATCGCCTGGTCGATCGTGATTGCGACCAAAGGACTACCGGGATTCATTGATGCGATCGTGGATGGTGACGAATATCGACAAAACTTTGGGGATACGATCGTTCCCTACCAGCGTCGCCGCATGGAAGGCCGCCCGTTCAACCTCGTGACGCCGAGCTACAGCGACTACTGGCGCAACCGCATGGGCGAACTCAGCGGTTCCTCCTATCAGGTGCAGTTCCGCAGCAACAGCAACAAGCTTCCCGCCCGTCAAGCGATCCCGTCCATGTTTCTCAGCATGGCACAAGGCATCATCCCGCCCCAGCTTGACACTCAGCGCCACGTCGCTCGCGCCACATCCGGCGCGGTCAAAATTCCCGACTCGACGAGCAAGCGAGCCGTTTCGCCAACGGTGAAGACGACTGAAGTGAAGCTGCCCTATCGCTACCTTCCGGGCACAACCAAGGTTTAAGCAGTGGGCGATCGACCATATCCGAACCGCCCCCCCAGCCCCCAATCTTGGGGGAACGAAGCCAACAGCCCCGGTTCGGAAGTCCCCCAAGATTGGGGGATTTAGGGGGCAAGCCTAAGCCATTCGCACCCAAAACCATGTCTATCCCTCTCCTCGACTACCGCCCCTCGTCCCAGAACCAGCGCGTTCCGGGCTACGAAGTTCCCGACGAAGATACGCCATACATCTATCGCCTCGAAGATTGCGCCGATCAAAACGACATCCTGGAACTGATCAACGCCGCCTATCGCCAAGTGTTCAGCGAACATTTGAATTCTGCAATATAACCGTCAGCAGAATCTTGAGTCGCAACTGAAAAATCGATCGATCACCGTGCGAGATTTCATTCGCGGACTGGCAAAATCCGAGACGTTCCGCCGATCGGTCGTCGATACGAATTCAAACTACCGAGTTGTTGAACTCTGCCTCAAGCGTCTGCTCGGTCGCGCTCCCTACAGCGAAGCCGAAAAGATCGCCTGGTCGATCGAAATCGCCACGAAAGGACTACCCGGATTCGTCGATGAACTGATCGACAGCGAAGAGTATCAGACCAGCTTTGGCGATATGACCGTGCCCTTCCAGCGTCGGCGCTACAAAGATCGTCCGACCAATCTCGTCACGCCGCGCTATTCGGACTACTGGCGCGATCGCCAAGAAGAGTCGCGCTACAAATGGGGCGACATCAACAACTTCCGCGAACTGGCGCGATCGATTCAGGTTCGCCAAGTGCAGCAAGTGCAGGTTTCCACCGCAAACATTTCGATTCCCGACATGACGAGATCGGAAAAGCCGAAAGACGCTCTTGCTTCGATTAGCTCAACGGCCAGCTTTCCAGTGCGCTAAACGTCTGGTGCGCGAAACGTCTGGTGCGCGAAACGATCGCTCAACACGAGATAATAAGCTCAGTGTGAGCCTTTCAACCCTTTTTATCAACGCAACAAAACCAAGGGAGACATTCATGGCATTGCCATTGCTCGAATATAAACCCACGACGCAAAACCAACGAGTCGCCAGCTTTGGCAAGGCGGACGAAGACGAAGATTCGCCCTACATCTACCGCATGGAAGACATGGCGGGTCCTGACCAAGCACAGCGCTTGATTTGGGCAAGCTATCGGCAGGTGTTCAGCGAACATGAAACGCTGAAGTTCAACCGCAACGCCACGCTGGAATCGCAACTGAAGAATCGATCGATCACCGTGCGCGACTTCATTCGCGGCATGGCAAAATCTGAGCGATTCTACGCAACCGTTGTTGCCGTCAACGATAACTATCGCCTCGTCGATGTCTGCCTGAAGCGCTTCCTCGGTCGGGCTTCCTACAACCAAGACGAGCGGATCGCCTGGTCGATCAAAATCGCCACTTTGGGCTTCTTTGGCTTCGTGGATGCCCTGCTCGACAGCGAGGAATACACGAATGCGTTTGGCGACTACACCGTGCCCTATCAGCGCAAGCGGATGGAAGGTCGGCCTTTCAA
>JAAUTJ010000339.1 GCA_012031475.1 Leptolyngbyaceae cyanobacterium SM1_3_5
AGTTGGCGATCGCGGCTTCCACCTGAGTCGATTGGGCAGCATGGAGACAGTCAAAATAATAACGACGATCGTCCTGAAGCGGCTTCCAGTGTTCATCAAACACCGCTTCATCGCAAACATGGGAGCCAAACAGTTTATCAGTGTAGAGAATTTGGCTGGCGCGATCGTAGGTGCAGAGTTGATCGGGATGGCGCGGCGTGGGCACAAAGAAAAATTGGAGCGTGTGTCCCTGTCCCAACTCCAACACTTCTTCATCCCGAACGATATGTACCTTGAAAGTTTGATCGGCGGCGTATTCAATGCCCAAATCGATCGCCTACATCTTCCCGTGCTGCCGGAATAGTCAGTGGTTGATTGGCAAAGGCGGCTCTCAGGGCGATCGCCCCTGGTTTGGAACAGATCACCGTTACGTAGGGCGCTAATTCCAGCAGCGCTTTCAGCGTCACCATGCGGTTGGGATTAACGTGGTTGAGAATGATGTAATCCAAGCGCTGAAAGTAAAGATGCTGATGCAGTTCTGCCAAAAAATGTCGGTGAAGGACTCGCCCGGTGGATCAATCAGCGCCAACTTGTCTGCCTGAATCAAGTAAGCGTTTGCTGTCGTGCCACGTTGACGGGCGTACTCAATTTCAAACTTAAGCCGATCCCAAGTGCGCGATCGCAAAATCGAAGTGCGCGAGGCAATTTGAGCAACTTGAACATCACGAGAACGAGTCGGAGTTTGCAGCATGATAGATTCCTTTGATTCAGTCGTGTTATTCGGCGCGATCGAAAATCGTAGCGATCACAGACGGGCTGTGTAATTCATCCGATTCAACAGCGCGACGACGATGCCTTTCTGACACTTGCTGTTCTGGGTCAATGCCGTCAAATGTGGGTGGCATCCAGACGCGCACAACCAGTAAAACCGCCAAAACCAACAAGAAAGCACAGGTCGCTAAAACTTGCGTCCAAGGCGTTTCCAAGATGCCGCGCACGATGATTTCTCGCAGAACAGAGACGATCGAAACTTCAACCGCAACGCCGATCGAAACGCGATGTTCCTGCAAATAAATAATCAGCAGCCGAAACAGTTCAACCAAAATCAACAAAAACAAAATATCAGACGTGACATCTTGAAAATCCAGCGGCGGCAGCAGCGACAGCACCATTTCCCGTAGCTGCATCACCATGAAGCTAAATAGCCCGACGCACAGTGAAATCACAATCAAATCTTGAATGGCTTCGAGAACACGAATCACGCTGACGCTGTAGAGCGAATCTAACCAGTGACCTGTTGAATTGCGGACGGGTTTATGCATTGAAATAGCCTCGATCGAAGGTAGATTTTGAAACAGCACCAGGAAATCAATTTCCTGGCTAAAAGCTCAAGTCACAAAACTGACTGTAATTCTGAAGTAACTCATTTCAATGAGTTTCAGCTTTGAGCCGGAACTTTAGTTCACGGCAACTCCAAGAGACTCAACCTAGTAGTGATTGCCAACCTTGCGGTGATGCACAGCGGTTAATGCATCTTGCTTCGCCACGCGGCCAACCTGAACGCTGCTGTAAACGATCCAGTGATCGCTACTTTCCAAACGGCTTTTCACTTCACATTCCAGATAGGCCAATGCATCTGCCAAGATGGGTGAACCATTCGTGGCCGCGTAGGTTTTGACGCCTGCAAATCGATCGCTTCCCGGTGCAAATCGCTTCAGAAAATGCTTCATCAGCGCTTGCGAATGGCCTTCTTCCAGCACGTTGAGAACAAATCGATCGCCCGGATGCAGCAATGTTTCGATCGCTCGATCTTTGGCAACTGAAATCGCCACGCCCATCGGATCTAAACTCGCCTGCATCACCCAAGATGCAATCATTGCGCTGGAGATATCGCCCTTCTTGCCGTCAAAACATACAGGCCATTGCTCAAGCGTCCCAAGGCGCGATCGAGATGCGAATCGATCGATTTCATCTGCTTCACGGTGCGATCGCGAGTCACCCAATGACCGAGATCAGTTCCTGCTTCATCGCAGATTTGCTCGATCGATTGTGAGGGCGTTTCCTTCACCAGAATTGGTGGAAAAGCTTCGATCAAACCAATTTCTTGAAACTGATTGCGGAGCGGATAGATCGGTTCATCTTCACCCCCACCCGACTCAAACAATCCGATCGACTGCTTGGAATGAGCAGCAGCCAAAATCGTGCTTAAAATTGCATGAGCATCTGTATTCGACTGCGGCGGCATTCCAATCACGATGCCCGCTGAAATGCTCACCAGTTCGCGGACTTCTTGCGGTTCAGTGGTGTTGAGATCAATCAGTTCAACGGCGGCTTCAGTTTTGAGAATGCCATGTGCGATCGATCGCGCTAGCTGCTCAGAATAGCCGTAATCTTCAGTGTAAAAAACTGTTACCAAAACATCTGCTTTGGTTTGTTCCTGGCTCCAAGTGCGGTAGGAATCAACCCAATTGGGGACGTGATGCAGCAGCAAGGGGCCATGTCCAGTGGCGATCGTTTTGATGTCGAGTTTTTCAATTCGCTTCAGCGCGGCGAGAACCGATCGCGCATTTGGAGCCATCAAACAGTCGTAATAATAGTGATAGTCTGCTGATAGAATTTCTGGGTCTTCATCGAAGGTGTGATCGTCGCAGTAGTGCATTCCAAACGCATCACAGGTAAACAAAATTCCGGTTTTTTGATCAAACGTGAAAATCGTATCCGGCCAGTGCAAATTCGGCGCAGAAACAAATTCCAGTTCGTGACCTTGACCTAAATCGAGGCGATCGCCGTTCTTAACAATCAGATGATTGAACGGCTGATGCACCATGTTTTCGAGAAATTGAATCGCCACTTTTGCACCCACGATCGTAATTTGGGGTGCAAGCTGCAAGACATCTTTCACCAGTCCGCTGTGGTCGGGTTCAGTGTGGCTAATGATCAGATAGTCGATCGCAGCGGGATCGATCAATCCGGCAAGTAAATCAAGGTAAAGCTGGCGAAATTTTTGATGGCTGGTATCGACCAGCGCAATTTTTTCGGCTCGAATCAAAAAGGAATTGTACGTCGTTCCGTTGTTAAGACCGAACTCGATATCGAAGCGATCGCGGTCCCAATCGAGCGATCGAATTGCGGTGGTTTCGGCAGCAATTTCGATCGATTGTATTGTTAAACGGGCTGAGGCTGCCGGGGGCTGGGGCGTAATAGCAACCATTAACTTTTCTCCCAACTTTGACACTTCTTAACTCTTCCCGTATCGTCACCCGATCGAAAGCGTTTGTAAAATGTCAATCCTCTAAGCTAATGATTAGCTATTTTTATATTTTCAGAGTAAATAGTTAAGTAAAACTAAGCTCTATGGTCAATCTTCGCGTTCCGCTGCGCTCGCTTGCGGTTCCG
This sequence comes from Leptolyngbyaceae cyanobacterium SM1_3_5, assembly GCA_012031475.1. GTDB lineage: Bacteria > Cyanobacteriota > Cyanobacteriia > Elainellales > Elainellaceae > JAAUTJ01. Next base: position 3,376 of record JAAUTJ010000339.1, read on the forward strand.
CGCCCGAAAAATCGATCGGAAAAATCACGGTGAACGCTGAACCTGCACCGCTTTGGGATTGCAGATCGATCGAGCCGTCCAGCAGTTTGACCAAGCGCGAAACGATCGCCAATCAGCGATCGATAATCACCTCGCGTTTTTGGAGCAGCAGTTGAGCAAAATCGTTCATGGCGAAGGGCGACGAATTCCCAAGCGGTCTTCCAGGACAATGATTCGATCGCGCAGTTCGATCGCCAAGGTCGCCAGTCGGTTAAACATCGGGTCGCTTGCCAAGGCGGACGTTCCTGCCGGAACAGAAGGGGGCGGCACGTTGGGAAGCGGGCGGTTGTCCACTCGACCGATCGCCGCTTCCAGCCGACTAAGGCGCGATTGCAGCAGCGTGTTTTGGGCTTCCAGTCGAGAAATTTGCGAGCTAAGCTGAGTGACGGACTGGGCGGAAACGGACGGGGCGCGGAAGCAAAGCGCGATCGCCAGCGCCAGCATCACCAGCAGTTGCAGCCCGCGAAATCGAAGGACATTTATTTTCCGGACATTCATTTTTTGAAGCTGAAGTTCTTAAAGCTGAAGTTGTTTGTTTCTACGATCGCACGTCCGCGCTGTGCCTGAGCCAAATTCTTAAGAGAGTGTAAAGAATAAGAGCAGGAGCAAGTTAAAACACATCTGTTCGATGGGCGGCACAGCGCTTGGACAGCCCCTAAATCCCCCATGAATGGGGGGACTTTGAGGATGGTGGGTGCGAGTGCTTCGCAGACCTTCGATCGCGCCTGTGGGGACTTCGCGATCGCTGTCCGGGGGTCTGGCGGATCGATCAACTGGGATCAAAGCCCCTCACTCGTAGGGGATCTAGGGGGCTGTTCCCGCCGATCACCACGCCGCCCATTCGGTCATCGAACTCACGTTGATTTCACGCAATCAGGTCAGCCTTTCAGCAGCGGGCGGATTGCTAAAAGGCTGACGTTCAACCGATCGCCCTACACGCGACCTCCTGATTTGCGATGCTCGATCGCGGAAATGCCCGTCGGCTCTAGCACTTCGCCATTGTCAACGGTTGCGTAAATCAGCCAACGATCGCCGCAGGCCATCCGATTTTGAACGGTGCATTCCACGTAGGCCAGCGCATCGCTGAGAATCAGGCAGCCGTTGCTGGCAATTTGCGTCTCCAGCGCGGCAAACGAATTCGCATCGGGCTGGCTGCGGCTGGAGAAATGGCGGCGCAGTTGCCGACCTTCTTTGAGAATGTTGAGGACAAACCGATCGCCCGGAGACGTGAGGCGATCGGCATTTTGGTCAGGCGCAACCGCGATCATCAGTCCGGGCGGATTAAACGAAGCTTGCGACACCGAAGATGTGAGAATGCCGCTGTGAGCGTCGCCCGATCGCGTCGTGATCACGCATAGCGAACCCACGATTCGCCCGACTGCCTGAGCCGTGCGATCGCTGCTGGTTTGCATCACGGCCTGACGCGGCGATCGCAGCTTCTTCGCCTTCTTGAGAACCTGAGCAAACTCTGCGCCTGCCGCTTCACAGGTTGCCAGCGTCGCCGGATCGGGACTGAAGCGGACGCGAATCGGCGCAAAGCCAAACCGATAGTTGGCATCTTGCAGCTTCGTTTCAATCAGATCGATCGCCTCGCCGCTCCAGCCATATGAGCCGAACACGCCTGCCAGCTTGGTTTTTGCCGCTGCCGATAGAACGAGTCCCAGCGCCGTCTGAATCTGCGTCGGCGCGTGACCGCCCAAAGTGGGCGACCCGATGATGAAGCCGTCGCAAGCCTGAATCGATCGCGTAATCTCGGCAGGTTCCGCCTGTTCGCAGTTGATCGACTCGACCGCCACGCCCGCCCGAATCAAGCCCTGCGCGATCGCCTGTGCCAAAATCGCGGTATTTCCGTAAGCGGACGCATACAGCAGGGCAACCCGCAAATCCTGGGATTTTTGCTGTTGACACCACTGGCGATAGTCGTAGCTGAGGCGGCTGAGGCTGTAGCGGACGATCGCGCCATGTCCGGGCGCGTATGCCTTGGCGGGAAATGGAGCCAGCTTATCAAGTGCGGCTTCGACCTGTTTGGCTTGGGTGGCGTGGAGGCAGTCAAAATAATAGCGGCGATCGCCATCGAGCTGCTTCCAATTTTCATCAAACACTTCATCTGCACACAGATGAACGCCAAACAATTTGTCGGTAAACAGCAATTGCGTTTGCGGATCGTAAGTGCAAAGCTCGTCTGCCCAGCGCGGCATCGGGGTAGGAATAAACTGCAACAAATGCCCCTGTCCTAAATCCAATGTTTCATCCGATCGAACCGCCTGAATCTGCCAATCAAAACTGGTTGACTTCAGCGCATTTGCCGCAGGTTTTGAGCAAACGATCGTCGCCTGTGGCGCTTTTTCCATCAGCACAGAAAGCGTCGCAATTCGATTAGAATTCACGTGCCCCAAGATGATGTAGTCCAGTCGATTAAGGCCGATTTGCTGACTCAATTCCTGCACAAAAATCTCGGTGATGATTCTCCGGGCGGATCGATCAAAGCGGT
>JAAUTJ010000340.1 GCA_012031475.1 Leptolyngbyaceae cyanobacterium SM1_3_5
GCCCGACACCCCGACACCCAATCCCCCCCATACTGACCCCGACCAAAATTCGCCTGCCGCGCTTCTTCGCTTCCCCGTCTCGCAACTTGTCTAGCTGGATGATGTGGATTGGGCTAGGGATTACGCTGCTGTTTGTGCTGGTGGCAATTTTTGCTCCGGTCATGCAGTCGATCGACTGGCTGCGCGATCCCACTGAAACGCTGACCAATCCGGTTCATGTGCCACCCGGAAGAGAATACTGGTTTGGCACGAGTCGGCAGGGCTATGACGTATTTTCGCGGACGCTGTTTGGAACACAGGCCGCTTTGCAGGTCGTCGTTCTGGCAACATTGCTGAGTTTGATCGTCGGTGTGCCGCTGGGGATGGTGAGCGGCTATTTGGGTGGCAAGCTCGATCGCATCCTGCTGTTTTTGATGGATACGCTTTACACGCTGCCCGGACTGCTGCTGTCGGTGACGCTGGCGTTTATTGTCGGGCGCGGCGTGGTGAATGCGGCGATCGCGCTGAGCATTGCTTACGTGCCGCAGTATTACCGAGTCGTCCGCAATCACACGGTCAGCGTCAAGACGGAACTGTTTGTCGAAGCGGCGCAGGCAATGGGCGCAAACACCTGGGCAGTTTTGTCGCGCTATTTGTTCTTCAACGTGATTCAGAGCGTCCCGGTGCTGTTCACGCTCAACGCCGCCGACGCTGCTTTGACCTTGGGCGGACTGGGATTTCTCGGCTTGGGCTTGCCCGAACAAACGCCGGAATGGGGGCAAGATCTGCGGCAAGCACTCGACGCGCTGCCGACTGGAATTTGGTGGACAGCGCTGTTTCCCGGTTTGGCGCTGACGCTGCTGGTCGTTGGGCTGTCGCTGGTGGGCGAAGGGTTGAACGATTTGATCAATCCGCTGGCGCGACGAGAATCCAAATGATTTGCGATCGACGAACGGCAAACCATCCCGACGGCAAGGCAATTTTGGAGAAAACTGCTGAACTGCTGTCGCCTCTGGGCGGCTAACGGTATGCTAGTGCTGTTCGGTTGAGATACTTTATGCGATCGCGCACTGCCTTCAATTCTTCGCCGCGCCGTTCCATTCGGCACAAAGGAAAAAAGCTGCGGCTGTGGCCTGCGATTTTGGCAGGGCTGACAGTTCTGATGGGCTACGATCAGATTCGCGGCTGGCTCGATCGACCGCAGGCGATTTTGGTGCTGGGCGGATCGCCCGATCGCGAAGTGTTCGCCGCCGATTTTGCCCTAGACCATCCCGATTTGCCGATTTGGGTGTCGTCCGGCAGCAATCCTGAATATGCCGATGCCGTCTTTGCCGATGCCGGAATCGACCCGCAGCGCATTCATTTGGACTACGAGGCGATCGATACCGTCACCAATTTCACCACGCTCGTCGATCAGTTCAAAGCGCAGGGCATCGACAATATTTATCTGGTCACGTCCGACTTTCACATGCGACGCGCCAGAGTGATCGGCACGATCGTTTTGGGCAGTCGCGGCATTGATTTTGAACCGATCGCCATTCCGTCCGATCGCCCGCCAGAATCGATCGACAAAGCCATCCGCGACGGAGCCAGAGCCGTTCTTTGGGTGACAACCGGACAAACCGGGTCAGAAATTGGCGAATTCTTCAGCCAGCATTTTCGCTAGGGCGATCGTCACAAAAAAGCCAGGAAATCAATTTCCTGGCTGAAAGCTGAAACCCATTGAAATGGGTTAAATCCAATGGTTTAAATGCATCATCTGCAAGGTTTTAATCCGTTTTGGGACTTTCGCCGTTAGCCCGAAATTGATTTCAGGGTGGGCGTGGCTCACTTGGTTCAATTGCAGGGCGATCGCTAGCCGTTGACAAGCTGCGTTGCGGCGAAGCTCGTCCGCTCCGCATGACCCCAAAAGGACTCAAGGCTGTAGAATTCGCGCTCTTCCGGCATGAAGACATGCACAATTAGGTCGCCGTAGTCGAGCAGCAGCCAGTTTCCGCCCGCCTGACCTTCCTTTTGAGCAGGCAGCCGACCAAACTCCGTCTCGATCGCATCCTCGATCGAACGGGCGATCGCTCGCACCTGCGCCTGAGAAAAGCCCGTCACCACCACAAAATAATCGGCCAGATACGACACTTCGCTGACGTTGAGCAGCACAATGTCGCCCCCTTTGCGATCGTCTGCGGCTTTGGCGCTTGCCAAGGCCAGATCGTAGGCGCTAGCGGTGGTAGATGCGGCGGATTGGAGTGGAAAGTGATTTGACATAGAGTGTCTGGAAAAATCCTGTAGTGAATCGAAACTTGCGATAGGCATGTAGCGGGAAAAAAGTTAGCGATCCCAATGGGGGGATGCTCACATGATAGTGAATTGCAGCCTGGTAAAGCGTGTAGAAATCTGAACAAATGCGATCGCAATTGCTGTATCAAGGGGTTGCACCCGATCGCCCAAACTGCTGCAAAAACCAGTTGCGCGTCTGCAAAGCGCGGGGATGAATTAAACGGCGAGCCGCAATCAAAAATTGAAATGAAGCGTCACAATTCATCCACACCGCTTGATGCAGATGCTCAAAGCTGGCCTGACGTAGCACGTTCAGTTCGGGCGTTTGGCCGCGTCCAGGTTCCAGGCTATCGGCCAGAAAGACGACGCAGCTTAAATCGTCCATTCCCGGTCGTCCCAAAGTGTGATTGGCGATCGCTGCCAAAATTTGTGCATTCGTGATGCCAAATTCGTCTCGCGCTGACGATCGCCCGACATCGGCATGAAGCAAATGCGGATTCGCCTCATCCACCGGATCAAGCAGCAAACCTTCCGCCCGCGCCATTTCCAGCAGCCGCTTTGACTTGAAATACTTGGCGAGGTCATGCATCAAGGCCGCCTGAGCCGCTTTTTCCACATCAAGCTGGTGGTGACGAGCCAGATCGATCGCCATCTGCTCAACGCCCAAAATATGCTCAATTCGAGCAGGCGGCACATTCTCCGCAAGCCAGTCGAGGACGCGCTGCCGCAATGGAGTCGAAGCTGTTTGAGAAACCGTTTGAGAAACCGTCATGCTTTCATTTTAGCGATCGCCCTGCATCCAGGAATCGGACAGGATGGAGAGAATACCGATTGGGGGATCGATTGTGACAGTCAAAAATTTTCAATAGGGCGATCGCCATTCTGCATCGTCCGTAAGTCACACTATTTCATAGCGGTTTTGCGGAGAAAAAAGATGCATTCCACGTCTGCCGAGTTCAACTACAGCACAGCCCAATCGATTCCTGAAATTTGGCCGCGTCTGGTGCAGCGAGCCGATGTTGCCAACGTGGTTGCCGTTCAAGATCCGCATAGTCAGCCGCCGATGTCGCTGACCTATCGCGAACTGTATGAGCAGATGCGCCTGTTTGCTGCTGGCTTGCAGGCGATGGGCATTCGAGCAGGCGATCACGTCGCGCTGTTTGCCGATAATAGTCCGCGCTGGCTGGTTGCTGATCAGGGCATTATGACGGCGGGCGCGGCGGATGCAGTGCGCGGAACGCAGGCCGATCGCTCCGAACTGCTTTTCATCCTGGAACACAGCGACAGCGTTGCCCTCGTCGTGCAAGACCAAGCCACGCTGAAGAAGTTGGGCGCAGAAATCGATCGCCTCCCCTTGCGGTTCATCGTTTTGCTCAGCGACGAACCGCCTGCTGCTTCTCATTCCGCTAAAATCTTGAACTTCGCGCAACTGCTCGATCTGGGGAAATCGCAGCCGCTTCAGCCTGCCCCCCGGACGCGCCAAGACCTCGCCACGCTGATGTACACGTCGGGCACGTCCGGCCAGCCGAAAGGCGTGATGCTCAGTCACGGAAATTTGCTCTCGCAGGTGGAGAATATTCCCGCTGTTGCTCAGCCTTTCGCCCGGAGAAAAAGTTTTGAGCATTCTTCCGATTTGGCACAGCTACGAGCGATCGTTTGAATACTTCATCTTTTCGCGCGGCTGTACGCAGATTTACACGAACATTCGCCACGTCAAGCAGGACTTGAAGAACTTCCAGCCCTACTACATGGTCAGCGTTCCGCGCATCTGGGAATCCGTCTATGAAGGCGTCCAGAAAACCTTTCGCGACCAGCCATTGAGCAAGCAAAAGCTGATCGATCGCTTCTTCAAAATCAGCCAGCGCTACGTCTGTGCGCGTCGCGTCGTCCAAAATCTCAACTTGAGCAACCTGAATCCTTCCGCGATCGATCGCTTGATCGCCACGATTCAAATGATCGCGCTCTGGCCGCTGCACAAGCTGGGCGATCGCATTGTCTACGGCAAAGTGCGAGCGGCGACGGGCGGCAAACTGCAATTTATCGTCAGCGGCGGCGGATCGATCGCGGACTATCTCGAAGACTTCTATGAAATCGTCGGCATCGACATCTTGGGCGGCTATGGCCTGACCGAAACTTCGCCCGTCACCCATGCCCGCCGACCCTGGCGAAATCTGCGCGGGGCAGATGGTCAGCCGCTTCCGCACACCGAAGTCAAAATCGTCGATGTCGAAACGCGCCATCCGCTGCCACCCGGACAGCGCGGACTCGTCTTGCTGCGCGGACAGCAGATCATGCAGGGCTACTACAAAAGTCCCGAATACACTGCCAAGGCGATCGACTCGGAAGGCTGGTTCGACAGCGGCGATCTGGGTCTTGTCACCGAACAAGACGACTTGGTGATCACCGGACGCGCCAAAGATACGATCGTCCTCACGAATGGCGAAAACATCGAGCCGCAGCCGATCGAAAATGCCTGCCTCCGCAGTCCGTTTGTCGATCAAATTATGCTGGTCGGGCAGGATGAGCGATCGCTCGGCGCTTTGATTGTTCCCAACGTCGAAGCGCTGAAAGTGTGGGCGATCGAGCAGGGAACCGAATTTAGCGAAGATGGCAAGACCGGATTGACACTGGGCAGTCCGCAGGTGCAGGAGCTTTTCAAGCAAGAACTGCTGCGCGAAGTCAAAAACCGACCGGGATATCGAGGGGACGATCGCATCGGTGTTTTCCGCATTCTTAGCGAACCCTTCACAATCGAGAACGGCATGATGACGCAGACGCTAAAAGATTCGCCGCCAAGTTGTGATGCAGCGCTATCGCGATATGATTGACGAGATGTTCGCCTGAGCCTGAATTAACACGGGTTTAAGGGCGATCGATCAGTTCTCTTAAACGCATTTCTTAAACGCACCTCATGGAAGTCACGAAACCTCATCTGCTCCTGAAAAGAGCCGTTAATGTGAAAGCCGTTGTGACGGATCGATGGAAAGCAGAGGTGCAGCAGCAGCTACAGGCGCAAATTAATCAGCTTGACTCGCAGCTTCAGCAGCTAGACGGGCAGGGTCAGCGGATGGCAGCGGAAGTTCAGCGGCAAAGTCCGCAGCCAAACGATCCGGCCATCACGCAGCAGGTCAGCAACATTCAGCTTCAGGTCAACCAAAAGAAAAGCGAAATCCTGGAAAAGAAAAATCAGATTCTTCAGCAGCTCCAGCAGGTACAGCTTCTTGAGATGGACCAAGAAGTTGGACAAGGACAAATTGAAGGGCTTTTTCGGGTAGAAACTGGCGATAACCTGATCAGCAAAATGCAGGTTGAAGTCCTGTTGCGGGATGGGGTTGTCCAAGAAATTCGTGGAGAGCTTGGTTCCCCGGTGTGCTACATGCTACCCGCGCGCTCGACACGAATCGCAGGCGTACCTACCAAGTCCCCAGTAGAACCGGTCCCGGTTGCAGGAGCGTAGCCCATGCCCACGTCTGCCTATGAAGACTCCAGCCCGCTTCTCGTCGAGCCGGCCGCGTTGCGGAATCGCGCCAATGCCGACGGCTATCTGTTTCTGAAGGGCCTGTTCCCGCGACGACGCAGTGATGGAATTGCGGCGGCAGTTCCTTGGTATCGTGTCCAAATACGGCTGGCTCGATCCG
>JAAUTJ010000341.1 GCA_012031475.1 Leptolyngbyaceae cyanobacterium SM1_3_5
CGGAGCAGAAGGGGCGATCGAGGGGAGAGGGAGGGGTTGAGGGGTTAGGGGGTTTAGGGGTTGGGAAAAAGGCAGCGGGAAGGCGATCGATGCTTTTCCAAAAAGAATTGCTTCACTCATTCGATCGCACTCGCCCCTCCAAGAAATCACCAAAACCCGTAATTTCCCCTAGCGTATTCCTACAGACAGCTTCAGTAATTCCCACCACTTCAAAAAGCAACTTGATGAAAAATTCAGCATTAACACCAGCAGATTTCACGATAAAAAAAACCGATTCTATAAACAGCGAAAGCGACAAATTTTCAAGCTCTAGCATTCTTTGTCTATATCCACCGAAGGGTAACTAACATGGCCGTTGAAAAGTAAACTCCTCCTCCAGCTTGGCCGAAGTCGTCGATCGCATCCTCGACAAAGGCATCGTCGTTGACGCCTGGGTTCGCGTCTCACTCGTCGGAATCGAACTGCTCGCGATCGAAGCCCGCATCGTGATTGCCTCCGTCGAAACCTACTTGAAATATGCCGAAGCCGTCGGCTTGACCTCACAAGCTGCCGTTCCCGCCGCTGCGGTTTAGTTTGGCTTTAGGAAGCCCCTCGGCTTCCTCTTTTCGTTATCTTGACTCGGAGAAAAGTTGTGACTGCGCTTAAAGACACCTGGCAACAGCAACGCCGCGATCGCCAACAGCAGGTGCAAACAATGCTTCTGCAATTTCAGCAAACCCGCCAAACTCAAGCCATCCAGCAGCAACTTGAACGTCGCCAGTTTTGCCAGCAATTGTCAGCAAAGAAACCGCCGCAGAACTCGCAGCGGATCGCCCGTGTACTAGAGCCGTTCTTTCCCAACAGCTTCGACTCGATTTGCAGCGCGATTGCCAGCAGTTAAGTTCCGCAGTCGCGTCACTTCGTCAGAACCTTCAAAAGCAGATGCGATCGCTGCAAACTGAAACGAATTCTTTATTAAATTCCTATCAGCAACAGCGCCAAAAAATGCGGCAGCAGCAGGCAAAGGAACTGGCTGCATTTGTAATTTTTCTGCAAGCCGAAGCTCAAGACCATCTCGACCAGCTTGCCGCCCAGCGACCGATTCGTACCTCTGAAATTCAGCAAATGCTCAAGCTCGATCGAATCCATCGTCAAAGCTCGATCGAAACATTATTTCAAGAGCTTGCTATCTTTCGTTCAGAACTACGGCAGTATCGGCAAAACCTGAGTCAGTTAGTTTGGGGCGAGACGATTCAAGCTGATGAATTGCTAGCAAATTCAACGGTTGAAATTGTTTCAGATTCTTCGATCGCTGAAACCATCGTCGAAGCTGAGCTACAAGTGGCGATCGAACCTCCTGAATCGCCTGTTGTAGAAATGGCTAAACCGACGATCGAACCTGCTAAACCTGTCGCATCGGAACCCATTGTAATTGCCCCAATGGAAGACCCTTGGGCTGAAATAGGCCAGCCGACTCGTGCTTTGTTGCAGACCGAAGAGCGAATTTATGACTATCTTGCCAAACAGCAAGGCGCACGGCTGACCGAAATTGAAACGCTCGGTTTGACGCGCTTTCAAATTGTCGATGCGCTTCGATCGCTGACGCAAAAAGGACTGGTTTGGCAGCGCGATCGCCTCTATTTCGCGAAGGATTAATTCAACAGGAAGGTTTTTCTCGTGACGACCGTTTTAAAAGCTAGCCCCCGGCATTTTGTCAGTACACCTGCGATCGATCGAGTTGCCGCTAGAGCCTTGCGCTACTTGCAGTCTGGCTACTCGATTCATCTGCGTGGACAGGCGGGAACTGGAAAAACAACATTGGCATTGCACCTCGCCGATCGCCTCAGCCGCCCGCTAATGTTGCTGTTTGGAGACGATGAATCAAAAACCTCTGATTTAATTGGCAGTCAGACGGGCTACACGCGCAAAAAAGTTGTTGACAACTACATTCACAGCGTTGTCAAAGTTGAAGATGAACTGCGACAAAACTGGGTTGATTCGCGGCTAACGTTGGCTTGTCGTGAAGGCTTTACATTGGTTTATGACGAATTCAATCGATCGCGCCCCGAAGTGAACAACGTTTTGCTTTCAGCTTTGGAAGAGAAACTGTTAGTTTTGCCGCCAAATGCCAATCGCACCGAATATGTGCGAGTTCATCCAGAGTTTCGCGTCATTTTCACCTCAAACCCTGAAGAATATTGTGGCGTTCACAAAACGCAAGATGCCCTGCTCGATCGCCTGATTACGATCAATATGCCGGAGCCGGATGAACTGATACAGCAGGAAATCCTGGTGCAAAAACTGGAATCGATCGCGAAGGCGCAATGCTAATTGTTCGTTTGGTAAAGGCATTTCACACTCAAACGCAAACGGATAAATCGGGTCTTCGTGCTTGTTTGATGCTCGCCAAAATTTGTCAGGAACACGAAATTTGGGTGATGCCAGAAAACGGCGAATTTCGCGATTTGTGTGAAGACATTTTGTTGTCGCGAGCCGATGGTTCAATTGCCGAAGCGAAGCGATCGCTCTGGGAAGTTTTCAGCCAAATGCTCAACAGTGAAGCGGATTCAGTGCGATCGCCGTTCAAGCAGGTGAATCATGAGCGGGATTACCACTGCCACCTCTGGTTCAACCTTGGCCGATGTATTAGAACGTGTTCTTGATAAGGGAATTGTAATTGCGGGCGATATTTCAGTTTCGGTTGGTTCAACGGAACTGCTCAGCATTCGGATTCGGCTAATGATTGCCTCAGTAGACAAAGCAAAAGAAATGGGAATTAACTGGTGGGAAAACGATCCGTATCTCAGCAGCCAGGCGCAGCAGTTGCTCACGGCCAATCAACAGCTTCAAGCAAGAATTGATAGCCTGGAAACCCAATTGAAAGCGCTAAAATCAGCGGATGCGATCGAACCCGTTTCGCCAAATTCATAGTTTCCTAAAAGTCCCAATCATGACCGCTTCAAATGCGCTAATTTCGTCAGATCGATCGACTCCCAACAGCGGACTTGCCTCGCTTTTGCTAACCGTTATTGAACTGGTGCGGCAACTGATGGAAGCGCAAATTATTCGCCGTATGGATGCAGAACAACTGAGCGAAATCGAACTCGATCGCGCTGCCGAAAGCCTCCGCAAATTGGAAGAGCAGGTGGTTGAACTCTGTCGCGTTTTTGAAGTCGATCCGGCTGATCTTAATATTGATCTGGGTGAAATTGGAATGTTATTACCGTCGGCAGGTGGGTACTATCCGGGAGAAGCTTCCACAAATCCGTCGATTTTGGAACTGCTCGATCGCCTCCTCCACGCAGGCGTTGTCCTGGAAGGTGATGTCGATCTTGGTTTGGCGCAACTGAATTTGATTCACGCCAAAATCCGTCTTGTCCTTACGTCCCAACCGATCTAACCATGTCAAACGGCCTCTATCTCTACGGCATCGTTCCCGTCCCCGAACCGCTCGACCTCACGCTACAGGGACTTGATCAGCAGCCTGTGCAAATGCAGCGCGTCGATAATTTTGTCTTTTTGTATTCCGCAGCGCAGCAGACGCGGTATCTTGCGAGTCGGCGCAATTTGCTCGGTCATGAGCGCGTGTTGGAACAGGCGATGGAAGCGGGATTTGAACCAATTTTGCCGCTTCAGTTTGGCCTGACGATCGACACTTGGGACACCGTTCGCGAGCAGCTATTGGACTCAAAAAGCGATCGCCTCGTTCAGCTTTTCGACAAGCTTAGTGGGCGGCGTGAAGTCAGCATCAAGCTATTTTGGGAACCGCAAGCGGAACTGGAAATGCTGCTGTCTGAAGATGAAAAGTTGCGTTGCGATCGCGATGCACTCAAAGGCAAAACGCTCAGCATGGATGAAACAATTCGGATTGGGCAGGCGATCGAACGCGCTTTGAAAATTCGTCAGCAGCAAATTATTCAGGCGTTTCAAGAAAAGCTGAATTCGATCGCCGTTGAAGTCGTTGAAAACGATTTGCTTTCGGAAACGATGATCTACAACTGTGCGTATCTGATTCCGGGCGAAGCTGAGCCGCAGTTTAGCGAAATGGTTGAACAGCTAGACGAACAGTTCGATCGACGGCTGCGAATTCGCTACAACAATTTCACTGCCCCGTTTAATTTTGCCCAGTTGAATTAGGTTGATTCGCCGGAATCGATCGCTTAACCTATTAAGCAAGCCTTGCTGTGTGAACTATTCTGCTGAGCCTCAGTAGCGGCAGCGAGCCTTTTGCCTTTCAGGAGCCGCGCACCCGTGATAGACGAATCGAATCGTGCCCGTTCAGCGCCACTGTTTGCGGGAGAAAGTGAGATGAAAGCGCTGGTGCGATCGTTCGACTGGACGGCGACTCCGCTCGGTGCGATCGAATCTTGGCCGCAAAGCCTCCGCACGGCAGCGAGCATCTGCCTGAATTCGCGCTTTCCGATGGTGCTGTGGTGGGGCGAAGAACTGCGGCTGATCTATAACGATGCGTGGCGACAGATTTTAGGACGAGATAAACACCCCCGCGCCCTCGGATCGCCCGGACATCAAATTTGGCCGGAAAACTGGGACATCATCGGCGCACAGCTTCACGGCGTTCTGGAAACTGGAGCGGCTACCTGGTCAGACGACTTGCTGCTGCCCACCTTCCGCTATGGCTATCTGGAAGAAGCATACTACACCTATTCTTACAGCCCGATTTTTATCGAAACGGGTGCGATCGGCGGCGTGTTTACTGCGGTTGCGGAAACGACCGATCGCGTCTTGGGCGCACGTCGCACCGCGACTTTGCGCGATTTGGCCGCTCAAACCGGAGAAGCTAAATCGATCGAGCAAGCCTACCGAATGGCGATCGCCACGCTTGCCGAGAATTCCCTGGATATTCCGTTTGCCCTGCTCTATCGGCTCAGCGACGATCGCACCGAGGCGATTTTGCAAGAGCAAACGATCGACATTGATCCGCTTCCCGCACCACCCTCGATCGATTTAACAACAGCAAATCCGATTTGGCCGCTGGCCGCTGTGCTGGAACGGCAAACCGCGATCGAGGTAGACAATTTGCGGTATGGCGACTGGGCAGCGGGCGCGTTGAATTTGCCGATCGAGCGGGCGATCGTGCTGCCGCTGTGGGCATCCGGGCAAGACGCAGTGGTGGGAATGCTGGTGGCAGGCATTACGCCAGCGCGAGAACTCGATTTAGACTACCGCAACTTTTTTGAGATGACGGCAGGCCACATCGAAACCGCGATCGCCAACGCCACCGCCTACGAAGCCGAACGCCAAAGAGCCGAAGCACTGGCCGAACTCGATCGCGCCAAAACTACCTTTTCAGCAACATCAGCCACGAATTTCGCACACCGCTGACCTTGATACTCAGCCCGCTCGAAGATCTGCTAGCGATCGAATCCATCCCGCAGCGCGACACGATCGAACTGATTCACCGCAACAGCCTCCGCCTGCTCAAGCTCGTCAACACGCTGCTCGACTTTTCCCGCATCGAAGCCGGACGCACTCAGGCAATATATGAGCCGATCGACTTGGCGCAACTGACGCAAGAACTCGCCAGCAACTTCCGCAGCGCGATCGAACGTGCCGAAATGCATCTGACGATCGACTGTCCGCCGCTGGCCGAACTCGTGTATGTCGATCGCGACCTGTGGGAAAAAATCGTTCTCAATTTGATGTCCAACGCCTTCAAATTCACCTTTGCAGGCGGCATCACCGTTCGGCTGCAAAGGGTGGGCGAAGCGATCGAACTCACCGTCCAAGATACCGGAGTCGGCATTCCCGCAATTGAACTGCCGCACCCTGCTTGACTGACAAAAGTACTGAAGGCTGAGACGAAAGCTGGGCGGGAAGTGGAGGCTAGTTTAGGCTGAGAAGTAACCACACAACATCAGTCAAACAATGCTTCCAACTTCCCGCCTCTAT
>JAAUTJ010000342.1 GCA_012031475.1 Leptolyngbyaceae cyanobacterium SM1_3_5
AAAATCAATCAGCGGGCGATCGTTCTGCTGCATCCCGGTTCTTGTGCTTGATTGGCTGTTGATACTCTTTTGAGGCTGTTGGTACTTTATTTTGAAATGCCAATCGAAAACAATATAAAAAGCTTAAATGTTTCTAAAGTTACTTCGATCGCAGTAGCGAACCCAAAACTCCTTGAATGCTGATCGCCTCAGAGATTCAGCTTTATCTGCCGAAAATTTGTGACAGAGGAACAGGTGCGGCGATCGCAAGATTAGATGATTTTCCAAAAGAATGAAGTAGACGGGCGATCGTGAAAATACTTAAACTTGCCTGTAGGTGCAGCGTTCTGATACTTGCTTTCTGAACAGCATCGCGTTCCTGAGTCGTCTCTTGTTCACTGATTTTTTACCTTCTTAGAGAGAGAAAGACAATGGTTCAAATTAACGACGAACTGTTCAACGACATCATTTTGTCAACTGACGGTCAAACGGTTTTTGGCACACCGGGCAACGATTTCATCGTCGTTCGCGGCGGCAACAACACGGTCTTTGCTGGAGATGGAACTAACTACGTGACGGCGGGCTTTTTAGATGTCCAAGTTGTTACGGATGGCGGCCAAGATTTCGTTGATTTCTTTGAACCTACTCCGCCCGGAGACAACACGATCTATGGCGGCTCTGGTCAAGATACCTTCCTGGTTGGTTCCGGCAACGATCTACTTTTTCTAGGCGAAGGCAATAACGTTGTTAATGCTTTCGTGGGTGGCAACAAAACGATCTACGCTGGCGCTGGTGATGACTTCTTCCTGCTCCAGGGCAGCGGCGATAACTTAATTTTTGCAGGCGAAGGCAACAACATTATTAACGCAGCGTTCAACGAGGGTAATAACACGATATTCGCTGGCTCTGGAAATGACAGCATCGACGTTTTTGGCGCTGATGATAATGTGATTTATGCCGGGGAAGGAGCTAATACCGTCTTTGGCAGTTTTGAAGGCGATAACCTCATCTATGCGGGTGCTGGCAGCGATTTTATCGGCGTTGGCATCAGTAGCAATACTGTCTATGCAGGAGAAGGCGATAACACCATTGTCTCGCTTGGCGGCAACAACACGATCTACACGGGCAGCGGCAGCGATCGATTCGGCTTCAATCCCGTTTCGACGGAAGGCGTTGCGACCATCATCGGTTATGGAGCAAACGATCGCATTGGAGTCAACGGCGACCCCACTCAGCTAACCGCAACCCAGGTGGGAGCCGATACTTTAATTCGCTTTGGTTCAGATGATCTCGCACTGCTCAAATTCACTCAAAAGAGTGCCGTTGTGTTTGCTTAATCGATCGACTAGGCCATAACAAAACTGACATGGGGCAGACGATCGATCTGCCCCATTTGTTTGTTGAAAATGCTAGGAAGCAACGATCGAAATATCGCTTGCACCCAGCGCGGCCTTGTTGGAAAGTGTGGCGATTTGAACTTGTGCCCCGCTGCGGCTACCATCGCGATCGAAATACAGCGCACCTGTCGATCGGTTGTAGATGAAATAGTCGTTGTAGTTTTGAGCTTTGGAAACAGGCTTATGCAGCGACTTACAAAACTTCACAAATCCTATCTTTCAGAACATTACAAAAGTCTGGTTAACGACCGATCTTTTGCTACACAGAAACATGTAGAACGGCGATCGATTCATGAGCAAACGATGGATGCGGTTCATTTTGTGGGTTTGGCTGGCGATCGCGCTGTGTTTTTTGCCGCCATTCATTGCACCGGGACAAGCAACCGAACCGCCCGCGCTAGAGCAGCAAAGTCGATCGCACTACGAAGCCGGACGGTATTTGGACGCGATCGAGTTGCTTCAGCAGGCGATTGAGCGCTATCAATCGCAAGGCGACACGCTGCGGCAGGCGATCGCGCTGGGAAACTTGGCGCTGGTCTATCGGCAAACAAACAACTGGACGGAAGCCAACGCCGCGATCGATCGCAGCCTCGATTTGCTGCCACCCGAATCGCCCGCATCCGCACTGGCACAAATTCTCGACATTCAGGCGCAACTGCAACTCGCACAGGGACAGGCACAGCAGGCACTCGCCACTTGGGAACGCGCCGCCCATTTGTATGAGCAAGCTGAGGATCGATCGGGCACAATCCGCGCTCAAATCAACCAGGCGCAAGCGCTTCAGGAACTGGGACTGATCCGCCGATCGATCGCGCTGCTCACCGATTTGCGGCAAACGCTGCCGCCTGACTCGGCTTGGCTGGCGATCGTGCAGCACCGCTTGGGCGACGCGCTGATTGTGACGGGCAACTTGCAGCAGGCGCGAATCAATCTGGAGCCGCTGGGGGATGCAACTTCGGATTTGCGGTTGAGCCTGGGAAATTTACTCAGAGCCGAAGCGCTTATGCATCTCGGCTTTCGGAATTTGCTGCCGTCTGAGGCGATCGCCCTGCTTGCCCAGTCTGACCCGTCCGCCAATCGTCGTCAGGTCGAAGCCGCCCAGCAGTTCATGCAGGAAACGCAAAGTGCGATCGATCGCTATCAGCAAGCCGCCCGCTCCACCGATGCGCCGGAAATTCGCTTCCAGGCTCGGCTGAACGCGCTGAGCTTGCTGATCGAACCGGACGACGCGACGTTGCTGAACCGCTGGCGGCTGAAATGCTCGCTCAGGCGGAGCAGTTGCCGATCGATCATGACCGGATTTCGATCGGATTGGACTGGCGCAAAATCTGATCAAGCTCACGCCGTCCAACTTCGCCCCGCTCCAGATCGCCCAACTGCTACAAACTACGCATCAGCAAGCCGTTCAGCTTCAAGACCGCCGCGCCCAATCGTTTGCGCTGGGAACGCTGGGCGGACTGCATGAATCGCACCAACCTGTCGAAGCCCGATCGCTCACTGAGCAAGCCTTGATTCTCGCCCAAGCCGAAAACGCTACGGATATTGCGTATCGCTGGCAGTGGCAAATTGGACGGCTGCTGAAGGCACAGGGCGATCGATCGGGGCAATCGCTGCCTACCGCGAAGCCGTCAACTCGACTGCAATTCATGCGGCGAAGAATTTGGTTGGCCGATGAATCGCGATTGTGCTAGTTTTCGTTTCGCGAAGGCGTGGAGCCTGTCTATCGACAACTGGTCGATCTGCTGCTGCAACCCGAATCAGACGCGATCGAACTGCAACAGGCTCGCAGCGTGATCGAAGGCTTGCAGATTGCCGAACTGGATAATTTTTTCCGCGAAGCCTGCCTCGATACGGCCTTTCAACTCGATCGCGTCGTTGACCAAGCCGATCGCCCCAGCGCAATTTTCTACACGATCGGCCTGGGCGATCGGCTGGAAGTCGTTCTCAAGCTGCCGCAGCAAAATTTGATTCACTACACCGCAAGCGTTTCGCAAACCGAACTGGAAACCACCGTCGATGCGCTGTTGGCCGAACTGAAGCGCCCGTTTGCCGCCCGTCCCGCCCAAGATTTGGCGCAGCAAATTTATCGCTGGCTGATTGCGCCTGCCGAATCTGCACTGGCCGATCGATCGATCGAAACCTTGGTCTTTGTCCTCGACGGCGCACTGCGAAACCTGCCAATGGCCGCTTTGTACGACGGTCAGCACTATCTCGTCGAGCGCTACAGCATCGCCCTCGCGCCCGGACTGCAACTGCTCGATCCCAAGCCGCTGCAAGGCGAACTGCGGGCACTCGTTGCCGGACTCAGCGAGGCTCGCGAAAACTTTCCGCCGCTGAGCTTTGTGCAAACCGAAGTCGATCGCATCCAGACCGACATTTCCAGCAGCGTTTTGTTCAACGAAAGTTTTACGAGGGCAAATCTGCGCGATCGACTGGAGCGCAATCCGGTGGCGATCGTCCACATCGCCACGCACGGCCAGTTTAGCTCCAACGCCGAGGAAACCTTTATCCTCGCTTGGGATTCTCCAATTCGCGTCAACGAACTCAGCCAAATTCTCGCAACTCGCAGCCTCGACAACCGCGACCCGATCGAACTGCTGGTCTTGAGTGCTTGCCGAACTGCGGTCGGTGACAGACGCGCCGCACTGGGACTGGCAGGTGTCGCTGTGCGAGCCGGGGCGAGAAGTACGATCGCCTCTCTGTGGAGCTTGGACGATGATTCGGGTGCCGTTTTGATGAGCGAATTCTACAAAGAACTGGCGCAAAATCCGTCTTCCAAAGCCGAAGCTTTACGCCACGCTCAGCAAACACTGCTCGCCAATCCGCGCTATGCGGCTCCGCGCTTTTGGGCACCGTATGTCTTGCTGGGAAATTGGCTGTAGGAGGGCGATCGCACAATCAAACCTTGAAATTCTAAGGATTTAATAAGAAATTTAGGCTGCTAAATTGAAGTATTCAATAATAAATTACTGCGTTTGATAATCCGATGCCAGTACGCCCTAAACCCGCCAGAAATCGTGCAACCCGTACTGCCGATGAGAAGTCTGTTGATTATGTGCTGATCACCCAGGCGAGTTCCTTCTTCGGGGACAATGATTATTTAATTGATATCAGCAACTTTACACCGGAAGAAATCGCGCAAGGCATCTTAACCAAAACGATCGTAGTCGCGATTAGAAAAGATGTATCTGAGGGTGATCACGATTCATTTGTATGGTCAGTTGGCGAAAACGACAATTTCGGCTTCAGCCAAGAAACCTATCAGTTCAACGAATCGATTAGCTCCAATCAGGATCTTGGAGAAGGCGACTTCCTATTCAATGACACTCAAGTTGTCATCACACTAGAATTCAACAGTCCTTTCAAAGCAACCACAATTACCATTGATGATCCGAACACTTCGATCATCAATGGTACAAACGGCGCGGATACGCTATCCGGCATAGAAGATACAGCCGCAATTTATGGCTATGCTGGCAACGATACATTGTCCGCCTCTGGTGAATTCAGTAGTGCAAGCCTTTATGGTGGAGCAGGCGACGACACACTGTTTTCAGGGCGTTTTTCTTTAGTTCAAGGAGGTTCTGGAAGAGACACTTTGTATGGCAACAGTGGCAATGCCACGCTGGATGGTGGCAGCAACAATGATTTGCTCATTGATGGTTCTGGCAGCGGCTCTTTATATGGTTGGTCTGGTAATGATGTTCTAATTGGTGGCGACGGTAATGATTCATTAGATGGGGAAGCAGGAATTGATTACCTCAATGGAGGTGCAGGTAGTGATGATTTAATCGGTGGCTCAGGAGCCGATCGCTTCGATTTCTACACGCTGTCCACTCCACCAGATTTTGATTCCATTGAAGATTTTGAGATAGGAATAGACAAAGTTGGTATTTATGTAGGGGCGAACTCAACCTCTTCTTTTAGAAATGCAGGCTTAACCCCAAATGCCACAATTACGTCCGCTCAATTTCGTCTCGGTACGAACGCCCTAGACACAGACGATCGCTTCATCTATGACCAAACGCTAGGTTTTTTGTATTCGATCGAGATGGTAGTGGCGGATTCTTTGCGCGACAAAGAGTCGCCGTCTTCAGCAGTGGGCTTCTGCTATCTCACCGCGACATTTTTGCTTTTGATGATTCCAATCTTACTCCGCCTGCTGAAGCTCCAATCGCGGCTCCGATCGTTCAGTTTTCTCAAAACACTGCTTATCAGGCCAACGAAAATGCAGGTTCCAATACAGGCATTACCTTACTACGGCTTGGAAGCAGAGAAAGCGCGTCACAGATTCAATTTAATATTCGTGGTGGCACGGCAAGACGCGGTGCAGATTACAGCGCGGCTGGTTCTCGCTTCACGGTTAATTTTGCACCAGGAGAACGAAGCAAAACTGTAAGCCTTTTAATCCAGCAAGATCGGTTGATTGAACAACCTGAAAACCTAACTTTTTCGATTACAGGTGTTAGTAACGCTTCGATCGGTGCAATCAACACAAAT